>CAZEGG010000064.1:0-12448 GCA_964511755.1 uncultured Desulfobacteraceae bacterium
ATTCGTTGATCAATGCTATGGATGTGCTGAAGCAAAACGACATCATGATGCTGCCCGTGATGAAGGGAAATGAGCTGGTCGGCATCGTCTCAGACAGAGATATCAAAAAATCCTTCGCTTCCAGCGTCAGCCCCCTGGAGGTACATGAACTCTTTTACCTCATGGCGAGGGTGAAGGTAAAAGACATTATGAGCAGGAACCCGATCGTGGTGCCCGTTGATTACACCATAGAAGAAACGGCCCAGGTACTTCTCGATCACAGAATTTCAGGGGTTCCCGTGCTGGACGATAAAGACGGCCTTGTGGGCATCATAACGCAGAGGGATATCTTCAAGGCGCTTATCTCCCTTACCGGAATCAGAAAACGAGGCATTCAATTCGCTTTCGTGTTGGAAGATCGTCCCGGTTCTATCAAAGAGGTTGCCGATATCATCAGAAGATATGGCGGGAGGATGGTCAGTATCCTGAGCAGCTACGAGCGTGCACCTGAAGGATACAGGCTCGTCTATATTCGCGCCTACCAAATTGATCGCGCCAATCTTGGTTCACTCAAAATAGCACTCAAAGAAGCGGCAACCATCCGGTACGTGGTGGATCATACGGAAGACAACAGAGAAGTCTATCTGGAAAATGAGGACGGATTCATTCCTACGCGAGAACAAGATGCGTACGCATAAGAGATACATATCGATCCCTTTCAGCAGGAAGAAGCTCGGAAAGAGAAACAGGTCCCTTTCCATCCTCTATAACATGAGCGAGCTTTTGTCTACGTTTGCGGACAGACGGAGCCTTTTGAACGGTGCATTGGAAAGAGTGCTGGAGGACTTCAAGCTGGAGGCCGGCAGGATTTATCTTATGGAAGAAAACAACAGACATCTCTTTCTTGCGGCACATTCGGGAATCGAGACCTCGGGGCTTGAAAGAATGAGCCTGGATGAAGGCTTTTCGGGAAAGGCGGCCAGGACAAGGTCGTTCATTGCCCAATATGTGACGGACCTGAAAGACAAGGAGAGGAGATCCCTGCTTGAAAACAGAGGCTTCAAGATCATCATCTGCGTTCCATTGATGACGCTGAACAGAGTCATAGGAGTTATGAACCTTGCTTCAAACCGGTCCATCGAACTGGACCGCGAAGAGGTCGATCTCCTCACCCAGGTGGGCAACCAGATTGCAGTCGCTGCCGAGAACGCCCGCCTCTACAATGAGCTCCAGGAAAAAATCCGCCACCTGAAGCAAAAGAAGGAGATGATCAAATACTTTGCGTATTCCATGGCTCATGATCTCAAGAGTCCGGCTATCGGCATACACGGTTTTTCCGTGCGTCTCAAAGAGAAGTACGGAGGAAACCTCAGTCCCAGAGAAACAAAGTATTGTGATGAAATCATCAGCCTGGCGAGCCATATGGTCATGCTTCTGGATCAGATGAATCAGTATATCACAGCCAAGGAAACACCGTTCCACTTTGAATGTATGAAACTGCATGAGATTGCAGACACGATATTTTCCGAATTTGCCGTCCGACTGGAGGAGCGAAACATAAAGGTATCAAGGCCTGCCTCAAATCCGGCAATCATCGGCGACAGGGCCTCCCTGCTGCGGGTTTTCAGAAACCTCATGGACAACGCCCTCAAGTATGGGGGTGACAACATGCATGAAATCAAACTGGGTTACGCACAGGACGAAATGTTTCATATCCTGTCGGTGAGCGATGACGGAACGGGTATCGAAGACAAGGACAAGGAAAAGATGTTCGACGCGTTCAGGAGAAACGGCACTTCCAGAGGTACAGCGGGAGCCGGGCTGGGCCTGGCTATTGTGAAGGAGATAGCCGCAAGGCACGGAGGTCATGCCTGGGTGGAAAATGGAAAGACACGGGGCGTGAATTTCAACATTTCCATCGCCAGGCACCTGAATACGGAAGCAGAGGGAGCCAAGTTGTCGAAAGAGAACTCGAAATCCGCACCTTCCGCTTCACCGGTTCACGTGCAATTTACCAACCAGGAGTTCTCTCAGGCCAGAGAGGGTTAAAGGAACGCATGGAAAGGAGCCCAAGCGATGTGGCAGACAAAATATAACGGGGTCGCCGGTGTGGAAGAGGCGGTGAGGCAGTTTCTCCCCCCCTGCCAGGCACAGTGCCCCATAGGTGAAGATATCCAGAGGACAAATGTCCTGATCTCCCTCTTGCCGGAAGACCCCGATAAAGCCGGGGAAAGCATCATCCAGATAGGAGACTATCTTTTTGAGAAAAATCCGCTATTTACCGTGTGCGGGTATGTCTGCGGCCTGTGCGAGCTTGCGTGCAACTATCGATCAAAAGGCGGAGCGATCAAAAGACGGCTTCTCAAAAGGTTCATTGCAGACACCTACACCGGGTATCTGGAAACAAAGGAAGAATTCGATATACGGAAACACAAGGAAAATGTGGCCGTTGTGGGCGGCGGACCTGCGGGGCTGTTCTGCGCCTACGACCTGAGCAGAAGGGGCTATCGCGTGACCATTTTTGAGGCGTCCAACCGCCTCGGAGGGGCGCTGTGGCTTATTCCCCGATATCGCTTGCCAGAAGAGATACTGGCATCCGCTGTTGACAATATGGTGAGAATCGCTCGTGTCGAAGTGAAATACGGCGCTAATGTGGGGGGAGATGGGAGACTGAGCCTTGAAAGGATCGCCGACGAGGGTTTTGATGCAATATTCATTGCCAAGGGAACACCGACTCCGAGGACCCTGTTTTTTGACGGTCAGGAAGTCACCGGACAGGACCTCTCCGGTGTCATGTACGGACACACATTTCTCTACGAAGTGAGTCATGGGAATATCCAGCCTCATTACTTCCAGAGGAAGAAAGTCATCGTGATCGGCGGGGGAAACGTGGCGTTTGACGTGGCAAGGACCGTGAGAAGGCTGGGAGGGGATACGACGGTGTTATGCCTTGAGTGTGAAGACAAGACTTCACCGGACGGAATTCCTGCTGATTCCGAAGAAATACGTGGTGCGTGGCAGGAAGGAATACGGATCGTCTATTCCCGGGGAGTCAGCAGGATTTTCGGAGAAGGAGAGCGGCTGAAGGCCATCGAGTGCCCCCTGTGTACAAGTGTCTTCGATGAAACAGGCTTCAACCCCAAATTCGACGTTTCCGACCATATCCGGCTTGCCGGAGACATCTTGATCGTCACCGTTGGCCAGGGGCCCGACAAGACCTCGCTGCAAAAGGATGACCTCCTGGACGAAAGAGGAAGGCTTGCCGTTGATCCCCTTACCCTCCAGAGCCTTAAACGGCAGAATGTCTTCATTGGCGGCGACCTGCGGAGAATCGGGTTTATGGCGGAGGCCATGAAGGACGGCCTCACGGCTGCTGAATCCATTGTCCGCTTTCTTGCGGGTCAGGATCTGAAAGCGGGCAGGAAACGAGACTATCAGGCCCAGGACATCCCCCTGAAGAGACTCTACCAGAGTGAACCGGAAATCCTCTGGATACCCCCGGAAAAGAGAATGCATTTTCAGCTGTATGAAAGGGGATTCACGCTGCATGAGGCCGTGGAGGAGGCAAGAAGATGTCTCTGCTGCGGTCCCTGCATTTCCTGCAAGGCCTGTGTTTCCGTAGGCATTCAGGAGTCGCTGCCGCTTGTGGAGGTCAATCAGGACAGGTGCTGCGGATGCGGTATCTGCGTTTCAGCCTGCTTCTATGGCGCAGCCCAAATCAGGGTAGCCGATAACCGGCTGGTTTCCACCATTGATACCTTCAGGTGCAAATCCTGCGGCATGTGCGTAGAGGCATGTCCGTCGGGTGCCAGACGGCTGATTGGAGACCGGACCGAGAATGAGGTCAGGAAAGTGTACGCGTCACTGTAGACGCTGTGAGGAGGATAAAGAATGGATGCATTTGATCCGAAGGTGGTTTGTTTCTCTTGCGATTTCGGCTGGGGCTTTGTGTCCGGACATGAAGCCCTCAGCCCACTGGTGGAAAACTGGATACCGGTAACATGCAGTTCCAAGGTAGACAGCGTATTTATACTCGAGGCATTTGAAAAAGGGGCTGACGGCGTTTTGATACTCGGATGTCCTGAAGGACGCTGCCACTTTGAAGACGGCAATTTCCGAACGGAAAAGAAGGTCTATCTCCTGCAAAAGGTCCTTGAGACCTATGGAATTGAAAGAGAAAGGTTGCGCATGGTCCTTTCCAATAATCCAGAAGGAGAACGAATTCCGGAGCTTGTTGGGGAAATGAAACAGGCGCTTATCAAACTGGGACCGATAGAGAAAAGGTGAGAAGGGAGGTGAGCCGATATGGCCGAAAAACCAAGAATAGCCCTATGCTGGCTCGCATCCTGTGCCGGATGTGATGAGGGAGTGGTCGATCTGAACGAAGCGCTGCTTGACGTGGCGGAAGGTGTCGAAATCGGACTGTGGCCGGTGGCAACGGATTTCAAATATAACCACCTGGAATCCATGGCGGATGAAGAGCTTGCCCTGGGTGTCCTGCACGGTGCCGTGAGAAATTCCGAGCAGGAGGAAATCGCGAAACTCATGAGGGCCAAATCAAAGGTAATCCTGGCCTTCGGCTCCTGCGCGTGCTTCGGCGGCACCGCCGGTCTGGCCAATTTCAGGACCAGGGATGACATCATGAACTGGGTGTACCTGGACTCCCCGACCGTGGTAAATCCCGAGGGCAATCTCCCCCGGACGGAATCCCTGGTAGACGGGAAGTCCTTAACCCTTCCTGAATTCTATGACCACGTGTACGCCCTGGACCAGATCATCAATATCGACTATTACCTTCCAGGCTGCCCGCCGCCTCCGGATCTCATCCTGAACGGGATCAATGCGGTCATTTCGGGGGACCTCCCGCCGAGGGGATCGAGCCTCGCGCCGCGGACCGCCCTCTGTGACACCTGTACGCGAAACAGGACAAAGCCCGAAAGACTCGAAATAAAGGCAGTGAAGAGAATTCACGAGATCGAAGCCGATCCTGAGGTGTGCTTTCTCGCGCAAGGAGTGATTTGCCTGGGATTTGCCACCAGGACCGGTTGCGGGGAGACCTGCATCAGGGTGAATACCCCTTGCAGGGGCTGCTTCGGGCCGGTCCCGGGTGTGTCGGATTCGGGAGCAAAAGCACTGTCCGCCCTGAGCTGCCTTGTCAAGGCAGGGGAATACGGCGATCCCAGAAAACTCATGGAATCCATTGATGATCCTGCAGGATATGTCTATCGTTTTTCACAACCCAGTTCCATCTTGGGGAGGAAACGGAGGGCGGAAAATGTCTAAGAAAATAACAATAAATCCCATCACAAGGCTTGAAGGGCACGGGAAAATAGAGATATTCCTCGATGATGAGGGCAAGGTCGAGGATGCGTTCTGGCAGGTGGTTGAGCTGAGAGGCTTTGAGCGGTTCTGCCTGGGAAGACCTGCTGAGGAAATGACCAGGATAGCCCCGAATATCTGCGGGGTCTGCCCTTCGGCACACCATATGGCGGCCACCAAAGCCCTCGACGCCTTGTACGGAGTGGAACCAACGCCCACGGCAACGCTCATACGGCAGCTGGAGTACAATGCATTTGTAATCGAAGATCATTACATCCACTTCTTTTTCCTCGCCGCACCCGATTTTGTTCTCGGACCGGATGCTCATCCTGCAGTGAGGAATATCCTCGGGTTGATCGACAAGGTGGGGAAAGAAACAGGACTGAAAGTCATCGAGGTCAGGAAGAGGAACAGGGATATTATAAGGCATATCTTCGGAAAGGCTCCGCACCCGGAGGGCGGACTGCCGGGGGGTGTCCCCAGGAGGATCACCGAGGATGACAGGAAATGGATCAAGGAAACCGCCGATTTCACGGTTGAGTTTGCCCGGTACGCCTTGCTGCTTTTCAAAGAAATTGTTCTTGGAAACGAAAAATATCTCGAGCTGATCCAGAACGAGGCCTACCGGCTGAAGACATCGTACATGGCACTTGTTGATGAAAACAGAAAGGTCACTTTTTACGACGGCAAGGTGAAGGTCATAGATCCTGAAGGCGGCGAGTATGCCCTGTTCGACCCCCAGGACTACATTGAACACATAGGAGAATGGGTGGAGCCGTGGACCTATGTGAAGATGCCTTTTCTGAGGAACATCGGATGGAAGGGATTGTCTGCGGGAGAGGGAACCTCCCTCTACCGTGTCGGCCCCCTGGCGAGGCTCAATGTATCTGACGGCATGGCAACTCCGTTGGCCCAGAAGGAGTATGAAGAAATGTTCGAGATCCTCGGCGGCAAGCCTGCTCACAACACTCTCGCCATGCACTGGGCAAGGCTCATCTGTGCACTCCAGGCAGCCGAACACAATCAGATGATCGCCTCTGATCCGTTCCTGACCAGCAAGGATATCCGAAACATGGATCTCCGCCTGCGAAGGGAGGGAGTGGGTTGTGTCGAGGCACCCCGCGGGACGCTCTTTCACCACTACAAGACAGACCGAAACGGGATACTGACCATGGTCAATCTTATCGTTGCAACGCAGCACAATGCCGCGCCCATATGCCTGTCCATAAAGGAGGCCGCTCGCGAGTTTGTCAAAGGGTCTGACGTGAAGGAAGGACTGCTCAACCGGGTGGAAATGGCTTTCAGGGCGTACGATCCCTGTCTTGCCTGCGCAACCCATGCCCTGCCGGGAGACCTCCCCCTCTCCATTCGCATCAGGGATAAGAAGGGTGATCTGATCAGAACGATTGAACGACCGGGGACCGCAATATGAAGGTACTGGTTCTGGGTATGGGCAATCCCATCCTCTCCGACGACGGGGTGGGACTGTTTGTTGCGGACCGGCTCAAGGATCGTATCAAGAACGTTGATGTCATGACGACCGCTATGGCCGGGCTCGACATCCTCGATCTGATCAGGGGATACGACAAGATATTCCTGGTGGACGCCTGCATAACAAAAGGTCGCATTCCAGGCCAAGTCGTGAAATTCGACCACCGGGGAGACGGGTTTCTGCACCTTTTCTCCTCTCACGGTCTGAACTTTTTTGAACTTATTTCGCTGGGGAATACCCTGGGGCTCGAGATGCCCGAAGTGGGGGAGATTTACGGGGTGGAAATCGGCGATGAGGTCGGCTTCGGCGGTGAGCTGTCGCCCGAGCTGAAAACAAAGGCATGGTCGATCGTTGAAAGAATCTGCGCGGATATTGAATCTTCTCTTGCAGCTGAGGAAACGGCATGAGTCTCTATAATCTGGACAAAATCTTTAAAGCCGAGTCCGTCGCGATCATCGGGGCCAGCAACAAACCGGCGACGATAGGAAATATACTGGTTAACAATCTGTTCAGTCCTGTTTTCAAGGGAAAGGTCTTCCCGGTGAATCCCCGGAGCGATTCCATTCTGGGACACAGGAGTTATCCTTCCATAAAAGAGGTCCCCGGACCGGTTGATCTCGCGGTCATTGCCACACCAATCAGTTCCGCACCCGGAATCGTTCGGGAATGCGTTGAGACAGGTGTGGGAGGAGCCGTCATTATCTCTGCAGGAGGGAAGGAAGTCGGTCAGGAAGGGCGAAAAATAGAGGCGAGACTGAAAGAGGAGGCAGAGAAGGGAGGACTTCGCATCATCGGGCCCAATTGTATGGGCATCATGTGTGTCGGAAACGGCTTAAACGCAACCTTCGCCGCCCAGCAGCCGCTCTCCGGAAAACTGGCGTTCATCTCCCAGAGCGGCGCCGTGTGTTCTGCTGTCCTCGACCTCTCTTTACAGAAAGACGTCGGCTTGCGCTACTTCGTAAGCACGGGGTCCATGCTCGACGTAGATTTCGGCGACCTGATAAATTACCTGAGTGATGATCCCGATGTGAGCAGCATTATTCTCTATATGGAGAACATTACCAACACCCGAAAATTCATGAGTGCGGCACGCGCAGTCTCGATGATAAAGCCCATTGTTGTGTTGAAGTCCGGGCGATCAAAGGCGGGCGCAAAAGCAGCCTCTTCCCATACCGGAGCCATGGCCGGTGAAGACGCGGTCTATGACGCCGCCTTCAAGCGAGCCGGCATAGTCCGGGTGGATACCGTTGAAGAGCTCTTTGACTGTGCAGAATTGATGGCCAAGCAGTCCCTGCCTACCGGGAAGGGTCTGGTCGTCCTGACAAACGGTGGGGGTCCCGGGGTGATGGCGGCTGATGCAGCGGCGTTTTATGGAATTGATCCTGTCACCCTTGAGAGGGACACGATTGAAAAACTGGATAAATTCCTTCCGCCCTTCTGGAGCAGGGGGAATCCCATCGACATGATAGGGGACGCCACTCCTGACCGCTGGCGACAGGCATTGGAGGTTTGTCTGCATTCCAGGGAAATCAACGGCCTGGTCATCATATATGTCCCCCAGCCTCTGAGTGAAGTCACCGTCGTTGCCAGGACAATCGCGGAAATGATCCGGGGCAAAAGCCATCCGCCCATTTTTGCGGTCTGGATGGGAGGGAGAGATGCGCAGCGGGGTCGGGACATCCTGAACGAGGCCGGGATCCCCACCTATGATACCCCGGAAAGGGCTGTCTCAGCGTTCAAATACATGTCCGCTTATGCCCATAACCTGGAAATGTCGCATGAAATACCGCGGAGACTGAAAAACACCCTTGAATTCGACAACCGGGAGGCCGACGGAATTATTGCCAAGGCATTGAGAGAAGAGAGAGGGTTCCTGTCGGAATGGGAATCCAAGAAGGTCCTGCATGCCTATGGCATCCCATGCACCCCTACCGAGCCGGCCGGTACTTCCGGAGAGGCTGTTCGCCTGGCGAGAAAGATGGAATATCCGGTGGTCATGAAGATTCTCTCCCCGGGTATCATCCACAAGACAGACGCCGGCGGCGTCCTGCTCGGTCTCAAGTCCGACCGGGACGTGGAGGAAGCCTTCGAAAAAATCGTGAACAATGCCCGGAACTACGACCAGAAGGCTGAAATCAGAGGAGTCACGATTCAGCCAATGCTCAGTCAGCCGGATTATGAACTTATCCTGGGCAGCAAACAGGATTCCTTCTTCGGTCCCATAATCCTTTTCGGTATGGGAGGAATCATGGCGGAAGTCCTGGAAGACCGGGCCATTGCAATTCCTCCCCTGAACAGACTTTTGGCCAGAAGGCTGCTGGAAGAGACGAAAGTGTCAAGGATGCTCAAAGGCTATCGGAACAGGCCCGGCGCCGATATGGAGCTTCTGGAAGAGATCCTGATTCGCCTCTCCCAACTGGCTATTGACTTCCCGGAAATCATTGAATTGGACATCAATCCCCTATTCATAGAGGGAACGCAGTGCGTCGCCGCAGACGCACGGATCATCGTCAAACCATCAACGGTTCTCTCGCCCGAGCATCTGGTAATCAGTCCATACCCTGAACACTATGAGATGCAAACGACCACCTCGGGCGGGCTCAAAATCTTTGTCAGGCCCATCAAACCCGAAGATGCACCGCTCCTGGTAGACCTTTTTAACAGCCTCTCACGCCGGAGCATTTACTACCGGTTTTTCAGTCCCATGAAAAGCCTGCCTCCGGATATGCTGGCCCGTTTTACCCAGATCGATTATGGGCGGGATATGGCACTGGTTGCCCTTGACGGCGGCTCCTCTTCAGAAAAGATGGTGGGAGTATCCCGCCTCATGAGTGATCCGGATGGAAAGAGGGCCGAATTCTCGATCGTCGTCGGCGACCCGTGGCAGGGGAAGGGTATTGGGGTCGCACTGGCGGAAGCCCTTCTAAACATTGCCCGAAAGCGCGGCATTGAATACCTGTGGGGAATGGTCCTGCCCGAAAACACCCAGATGCTCACCTTGGGAAACTACCTGGGTTTTTCAATCTCCAGAGACTTGCCCTCAAATCAGTACAAATTGGAAATAGACCTGAAATCCGGCCGCCGCGAAAATCCTTGGGAAACCGGCCGAGAATGGGGCTAGCGCGGCTTTCCGAAAGATCTCCGCACTCTTTACATCCTGTAAAGAGTGCGGACACATGCCATGCCGAAACCCTCATTTCACACTCCTGCCATAAAGCATAATATCATTGTCATTTTAATCACTTAAATATCAGTTCGACCAATCTCATCCATGGCACACGCCTTGCTTAATTTGAACATCAGAATGCCCCATGCAAATTTTCACTGAGGCATTCAGAGGAAAGGCCGCTCAGGAGGAAAGTGGACAGGAGTTCCGTTCCATGAGCTGATGGAGGCAGTCAGGGAAGAAGATGTTGATCTCCTGATCATGGGTGCGAAGGGTCGAACTAATCTCAGAGATGTTCTTTTGGGTTCAACCGCTGATAGGGCATTCCGCAGATCGCCTGTCCCGGTACTCAGTGTGCGAAGCAAAAAAGACGGAGAGGCACTCAAAAACCTGCCGGCAGGCGATGAATTCGTTGCAGAAAATCGAAGCGAAAAGGAGACAGTACAATGCTAGTCAAAAACTGGATGAGTAAAAGGGTTATTCCCATCGATGTGAATGACTCCATGGAAGAGGCCATGAGGTTGATGAGAGAAAAAGAGGTCCAGATGCTTCCGGTCATGAAAGGAGGCAAGCTCGTTGGGATAGTAACCGACAGGGATCTCAAGAAAGCATCCGCCTCCGATGCCACTACACTGGACGTTCACGAGTTGGTCTATCTCATCTCAAAAATCAAGATAAAGAACATCATGACCCGTGACCCGATCACAATCCCTTTCAACTATACCGTGGAAGAAGCTGCCGAAATACTCCTCCACAACAAGATATCCGGCGCTCCGGTAGTTGACGATGCGGCAAAAATTATCGGGACGATCAGCAAAGAGGAGATCTTCAAGGTCCTCATATCTCTGACCGGCATAGAAAAACGCGGCGTGGAGTTCGCGTTCGAACTGGAAGACCGCTCGGGCTCCATAAGAGAAGTGGCTGACGTGATACGGAAATACGGCGGCCGCATGGCGAGCATCCTGACCGCCTACGAAGGTGTGCCAAGAGGATACCGTAACGTCTACATCCGCATGTACAACGTTGACCGGCCGAAGTTGCAGCAGCTCAGGCGGGAACTCGCTGAAACCGCAACCGTGCTGTACATGGTCGATCATCGAGAAAACAAACGGGAAATATACTGAATGGGAAAGAGCTTCACAATCCTGATAGCCGATCGAAACCCCCGTATCAGGACTTTCTTAAAGCGCGAGATGGAAGCCGAAGGGTACGGGGTCAAGCTTGCCGGGAACGGCAGCGAGGTACTGAAATGGGCCTTTGGATCCTATCCTCTCCACCTCCTTATCATCGATGCGGACCTGCCTGATACGGATGGACTTGACACCCTGAAAAAACTGAAGAATCGAATGCCCTCTTTACCGATCATCGTCCATGGATTTTCCTCGGACTACAGAAAAAATCATGAAGCGTCGGGCCCCGTCGTCTTTGTTGAAAAGATGGGGAAGAGCGTGGAACGCTTGAAGGAAGTAGCCGCCGGAATGCTCCAAAAGGCTGACCCGCGACGCTGAGAAACCTATGAAGATAAAAGCCCGGAGCCAGGAGAGGAGTTGGATGAGACCGGACGGAGAAACAGGAAACCCTTACTACCGTTCACTGAGCAGGAGAATGGTATTGAGCATAGTTCTGGTCTCCCTGGCGCCCTTGTTTCTGGTAAGCGGCATGATCCTGTATCAGTTCCGCGTCTCCTACCATGAAAAGGTATACGCCCACCTGGGCGAGCTGGTTCAGAAACACACGCAGAACATCGACAGCTTTCTGAAGGAGAAGTTGGCCGATATCCGATTCCTGTCAGAGACCTTCGGCTTCGGAGACCTCAACGATGAGTCATTTCTCAGGGACAGACTGGAAGCCCTGCAGAGAGACTATGGCGCTGTTTTTGTGGACCTGGGAATTATAAATTCCCAGGGTCTGCAAGTGGGTTATGCAGGGCCCTTTAAGCTCGGAAAAGCCCTGTACTATGAGGCGGACTGGTTCAGGCAGGCCATGAAAAAGCGCTATTTCATCAGCGATGTCTTTTTGGGCCTGCGCGGACTTCCTCATTTCATAGTTGCCGTGCGGGACAACTGGAAGGGTCGGGAGTGGATTCTCAGGGCCACCATTGACTTTGTGGCCTTCAATGCCCTTGTGGAAAATATCCATGTGGGCAAGACCGGTTTTGCCTTCATCCTGAATGCCGGCGGAGAACTGCAGACAAAACCGTTTCAGGATATCAAGCCGGATCGAAAGGTCTACATGCGTTTTCTCAAGGAAGGGGAGCTCAGGGGAAGACCCGTAAACGTTGCGGAAGGTGAAGACGCGTTTGGAAAGAAAAAGATATATGTTTCCACCTTTTTAAAGAACGGGGACTGGATGATGGTATTCCAGCAGGATTCTTCCGATGCCTTTTCGGACCTCGGAAAGACCATGCGCTTCACCGTCATAATCCTGCTGCTGGGGGCCCTCGGTATTATGACAACGGCCCTGGTACTCTCGAGGATGATGGTCAACCGGAT
>CAZEGG010000065.1:0-12404 GCA_964511755.1 uncultured Desulfobacteraceae bacterium
ACCATCGTGCAATTGCCGCAGGAGAGGCACCGCTCAGCGACGTTGTCCCATCGCAAATGTTCAATGTTGCTATCCAGCAACTCGACGATGTCCCGGGTGTCGAGCTTACGTCCCATGTGCTCACGGGCCCGCTCCATTTTCAGGTCCGCCAGTTCCAGCTCAGCAGGAGACGGGTCCCGCAGCGGCAGTTCGTGCAAAAGCGACATGCCGGCGTCTGAGCCGGCCTCAACGACAAAACCCGAGCGCAGTTCAGTCATGGCCACGTCATATCCCTCGGTGGCTTTCGGACCCGTTTCCATGGAATTGCAGAAGCACGTTCCGCCCGGGCGGGTGCAGTTGATCGCGATCAGCATGGATTGGGCCCGGACCCGCTCGTAATAGAGTTCGGCCTCACACCGCGCTGCACCTGCCGGTTCCCTTCCCGCAAACACCCGGTCCTGGACGCGGATTGCCGCCAGGTCGCAGGGCCTTAGCCCGAACAAGGCGAGTTTCTGAACCTGTGTTCGGCTCTGGTGTATGGCGAATCGGCCGTTTTCCATATCCAGGCTGAACAGTTCCTGACGGGCCGGGAAAAAGTAGCATTTAGCACTGTCCGGTCCGACCACGTACTCGAAAAAAAGGTCTTCATCGCCTTCTTCGAGGCGGTAATGCCCGCCGCCCTGGAGATCCCGCACCCCGCGGGCGATTTCACCGCTGCCGGTTATTTGTCTTAATTTGACCACGTCCCTGTGCAATTTCGGCGCAATGACCGTATACTCCTGGCCGACGAGAGTTTCAATCATACCGGCCAGCGCCACTTTGGGAAGAAACATCCGCTGGTCAGGATTCGCTCCTATGTTGCTCATCGTGAACCCCTTTTCCCCGAAAATGCTGAATCATCGCTTTCGTGTTCCAATTCAGGCGAAGGCCATGGAGAGATGGAACTTGCCGTACAATTCGCTTTTGCTGTAATAGGGAATATTGTTTCAGAATTGATGTAAATTATATTAACGATTGAATATTGCAAAGTAAATGGGGTCAATCATGTATTCAAACTGGAAAACATTACAGACCGGAGGAGGCTGTGTAACAACACAACATGAGGAGCACGGGAGGAACGAATGAGAAGAGGTCCTCCTCAGTGCTTTCTGCTGCCTATTCTGTTGAAATCAATTCTCTGGAGATGACAGTGAAGATCATGAAAGCAGGTCTTTCTTCTTTTCTTCGAACTCCTGCTTATCAATCTCGCCCCTGGCGTAGCGTTCCTTGAGGATGTCAAGAGCTCTTGGAGCACTGCTGAAGGATCTGCCTGAATCTCCTCTTGTGCTATGGATCAGCCATTTGATCAGAAAGATCAATCCCACAATGATGAGGACCCAGAAAACGAGCATGAAGATCCCTCCGAACCAACCCATGCCCCATCCACCCATTGCTCCCGGGCCCATCTGCCAGCCGCCATATCCTCCCCACTGGGCAAGGGCCTCGCGACCTGGTCGTAAAAAGTAAACAGACAAGCCGGCAAAAAACCCGAACAGAGAAAATTTCTTAGATTCCATAGCACCCTCCCTTCAATTGCATCTTACTCGCCCGGTTTTACCTCCGGGCCGGTCACATGAATTCATCCCCGCATGCCGGGCCCACGCGCTTAGGCGCAATTCACTGAATATTACTTTTCTATAATACACCATCCTGGACATGATTGATACTCTTTATCCTCTTTATTTTAATCTTTTACACAAATAAGTGTCACACTTTCTGCCAGAGACATCCCGAGCTGAGGCGGCAGTATTGGTATGGCGGAGAAGATGCGGCTCATGGCCGGAAGTGACGGGGAATCGTATTGACAAACGATCATTCGACTTTAGCTTTTTTATGAAGGGAGAAACAAAAGCCTGTGGGAAAGGGATTGAGTCTAATCCCAGTGAACCATTAATGGTTTTGAGAGGTGTCGATTGTTGGGCACGGCAGGAACTTACGGAGGGGAGGCGAAGAAGATGGCAAAAGATCCAGTGTGCGGCATGGAAGTGGATGAGAAGAAGGCAGCAGCCACATCCCAGCACATGGGAAAAACCTAGATTTCACGGTATAAGGGACTATTCCAGTAGGTTTGATGAGACTCTGACCTTTAGTGGAGAATCCGGGTGATTTTTGATCCGTGGTCCGGAAGTACGTTACGCTGAGGGAGGAGCAACTCTAGAAATGGGTTCCTCCGTGTGCCTTCTCGAAGGCCCATCACTCCAGAAGCCTGAAGCTTGCCAGAACCTTCCTGAACGTTTCCAGATCCTTTTCAAAGTAGTATCTTTCGGCCGCCGTATAGCGGATGCTGTAGAACATCCGATCCTTGATGAATCCGTAGTAGCGGGTTTTCAAAACCAGCCCGTCTCCGTTCCTGTACGTGAAGAGGAGCGTGAATCCGTCGTGGTGTGCGATTTGGGCAGGTGCGTTTTCTATCACATGCAGGTTGTGCACCGCCCGATCCAGGCTCAGATCATCCAGAATCACCTCGGCTGCCTCCTGCGGCAGCATAGCACTGTTCATTCGTCTTCTCGTGTGGGCAAAGGGGGTTTCCAGGTTCCGGCTGTCCACGAAAATGTACTGGAGGAACGGCCCGTCCCTGCTGATGAGGATATAGCTGTCGCTGTCAAACTTCATCCAACCATCCGGGACATCCACGGAATAGTGATGTGCGGGGCCCGCACAGGGACCGGTTACCCTGGTCCAGGGTGCGCAGGCAGTGAGCGGTATCAGCAGGATGAAAAGCAGCCTTTTCATAAACCGGCTCCTTTCCCTGCTCCTCTTTCCCGGCATTTTCTCAAGTAGCCCTCGATATAGGCCCTGTCCGGTCTGTGCGGCGAGAGAAGAAGGCAGCATTGAAATGAATTTTTCGCAAGCAGCATCTCGCCGGCCTTGTACTGGACGAGCCCAAGTGCCCGGTAGGGTTCAGCGTAGGAAGGGTCCATTGATATGGCCTCTTCATAGAAGATCCTGGCCCGGCGGACATCGCCATCCGCTCGTCTCTGCCGCAAAATTTCCCCAAGGAGGTAGAGTGCCCTGGCGTCACGGGGAGTGATTCGGAGATATCTTTCCGCCTCATTAAGGGCTGCGGTAAAGCGTCCGAGTTTCATATCAAGCCGGGCGTTTTCAAGAAGGGCCCTTCTGGTTTCGAGAAGAAAAATGTCCCGGTTCCTGATTCCGGGCATTCCAGCATCTTTGTGCGTGTGAAGAAGCCGCTCGAACTCCCGCATGCGATCCTGAAGAGAGGGGTGGGTTTCTGAAATAAAGGGCTCGTGAATGTCTTCTTTGACACTCTCTTCTTTCAGGTGCCGGAGCAGTTCGACCGCCGCCTGAGGATCATACCCCGCCTTGATGATCAGATCAAGGCCGACCCTGTCCGCTTCCTTCTCCAGCGAGCCGGTGTAGGCCCGAATGGAGAGCGCCGTTCCTTTCGACACCAGGAGCTTTCCGGCGGTTCCTTCCTCCGGGGATTTCGCGAACCCTTCCTGGATGGCCGGAGGAGTTGCCCGTTTACCCTCGAAAGCCCGGAGCGTTTTCAGGGCGTGTCGCATCAGGGCGTGTGCCATTTCGTGGGCCAGAATCGTTGCCAGCTGGGCCTCATTCTCTATGCGGGCAAGGAGGCCGGTATTGATATAGATGGCACCGTCGGGAAAGACGAAGGCGTTCAGGTGCGGGTCCTTGATAATCTGCACTCGAAACGAGAGATCTTCGGGGTACTCTGCGGGCTGGAGATTGCGGACGATACGTTCCAGGTAATGCTTCAGGTCCGGATCATCATAAATAAGGCCGCTGCTGTCGAGGGCTTTTTCTTCCTCAGCTGCCCGCAACAGAAGCTGTTTTGCGTCTTGAGGAGATGAGGGCTCCTCTGCGGCATCCAGCAGTCCGGCCTTCACACCGACGGAAAGGATGCAGCAGAAAATGAGGACTATGACCCCGTTCTTCATCGTTCAGCCTCCGGGAAATCCGAAAGCAGGGCGTCCACGAGGTTTGCGGCACTCTTGGGGTCTCTGAGATCATGGTCTCCCCGGGAGCCTTTCACGCAATACCAGAGAATGGTTCCCGATGAATCGGCAAGCGCAAGAGTTATGTAGGTCTTCTTGGGTCTCTCTGATACCTGTTCGACGCCCCGGACGAAAACCATGGCATCGCAATGAGATTTGTCCAGGATGCTTTTGAGTGACCCCAGGGAATACTCAAAATGGGCAATCTTCTCGGGGAAGACCTGAGGCCCGTAAGTATGCAACCGGATTGATTTGTTTACCGCCCTGAAAAGAGGGAGAATCCGCTCCATCTCCCGATGAATTTCTCCTCCGGCCTTCAGAAGCCTCGCGCGGTAATCCCTGTTCCTGAACCCCTCCAGGATTGCGTTGTCCAGATTTTGACGCCCTGTTTCGCTCCAGTCCCTGTTGAGCCGCATCGTCTCTTGCGACACCTGATACACCCTGACCTCTGCCGGGACAATCAGAAGGGTTCTGATTCCTTTGGCCCTTGCCGTCCAATCCGGGTTTGCCCTCCAGGGCGGCAGGGCGCAGCCTCCCATAGTTGAGAACAGGCAAAAAACAAGGGTGAAGGCGAGCGTATTTTGTTTGCGATGTTTAGCAGTCATTTGTTTAGCCATACTCTCCGCCTCCGGTGGAGGATCCGGATTGGTTCCTTCGATTCGTGCTCTGCAAGAGCGCTGCTCAGGGAAGAAACTCCGGAGACCCTTCCTCTCGGTCTCAGGGATAGAATCGGAAATGATCCTTTGGGACTTGAATGAATTCATGAGACAGGACTTTCCCATTTCGAGCATGCGCACACGGAAATCAGATCCAGTCGGGGGAATCCTGACTTCCAAAAGACCAAGACGGCAATTTCCTGAATTCTGAGGTCAGGAATTTGACGCTGCGGCGTTGACTTTTCGAAAAAAGGCTTTACACTAGAAATCAAAGTGCAATCCAAAAGCGGAACGAGACGGCCGCGTGAAAGTCAGGCTTGGGGAATGAAGGTTGTTGAAGGAAAGATGGAGGTAAATCTCCAGGAAGGGGGGACATTGAAATGAAAAAGTGGATTCTATTGATTCTGATGGGGTTGTTTCTCTCTGGGTGCGGGGCCGGCGCCCGGGAATCAGGTTTTTGGCAGCATGACACCATGTACAAGAACTGGGATCACACGAAATTCAGCTGGTTCGGGTACAAACATCCCACTGCGAAGACGCTGAAAGAATCACAGGAGCAGGGCTGGTGGGGGATTGAAGTACCCTATATCCCGGCTAAGTGATTGCTTTGTTCCATGTTTCCGTCCTGCCTCCCCCGGGACGTTCCCTGTCCGAGGGGAGAAGGAAATCCTGGACACCCTGAGATGCAGAGAAAAAGGAGTCCATGAAAAGAGTCCATAGGGCGAACACTGCATGGCTTATGGCTGTTTTCTTCCTGGTCTTGCTCTCCAATCCCATGACTGCCCTTACATCGGGAAAAAAAATCGTGGGGTTGATCGAAAAAGTCAAGATTTGGCCGGGCGCTCTTGAAATCCTGGCAAAGGTAGACACGGGCGCAACCCACTCCTCACTGGATGTTTCCCATATCGTCGAATTTGAGCGCAACAACGTAAAGTGGGTTCGCTTCGACGTGAGGAACCGCAAAGGACAGGAAAGGACGATTGAGAAAGAAGTCTTCCGGAAAACCCGGATCAAACGGCATAAAGAGAAACCGGCCAGCGTTTATGTTGTAAAGCTCGGCGTTTGTCTGGGAGACTACTACCGGGAAGTTGAAGTCAATCTGTCTGATCGGACCGGATTTAATTACCGAATGCTTATCGGCCGCAGTTTTATCAACGACGTGTTCATCGTCGATCCATCCCTCAGGTTTACCAGCCGGCCCAGCTGCGAGGACCCTCGCCCGGAGTGATGCCGGAAACGGCTCCGACAAACCCTCTTCTCAGCACACATATCCTTAACTGAGATATCATATTGAGATGGCATGATATTTCTCACCACAAAGGTGCAGAGTTCGCAAAGAATTTCATTTTTCCCTTGAGAGGCTGGAAAGGGAAAAGGCAGCCTCGCGGGCGGTGAAATTATATGATGAGTTAGATGGCGCTCTGAGGCGGTCCGTTAAATACCTCCTGAAATTCCAGGAGCACCGACTGATCTATCTCGTTCTCATCGAAGCGGGCAATATGGAATATGGCGTCCCCTTCGTGAACCAGAGGCAGATTCGAATTCCCGATGACAATCCCGGAGACGGGGGCATGGACCTTTTCTTCATTTCCGCCGAACGGATCGGAGATGATTCCCAGGAGCCCGTTTCTGCTTGTGCTGCTTCCCAGCGCGGCCCTGGTGCGCAGGATACCGCTCCGAGGGGCCCGGATCCAGATCGTCGAGCGCGCAACCAGCGGTTTTTTCTTCGCCCGGGCGGCGCCCGTCGGCGGCAGCATGCCGATTCGACGCATGACGGATAAAATTCCCTTGATCCCGGTTCGGATGGCGACCTCGTCGAACCGGAGCGCTTCACCGGCTTCATACAGCAGCATGGGAACCCCTTTTTCCATGACGGCCTGCCGTAGAGAACCATCGCGAACGTTGGCGTCGATAATTACCGGCGCGCCGAAAGCCTCGGCCAATTCCCGGGTATGCGGCTCGTCCAGCCGAGCCCGGATTTGCGGCAGGTTGCCGCGATGATTGGAGCCGGTGTGCAGGTCGATGCCGTGGGTGCTCCTTTCGACCACCTCCTGCATAAAAATATTGGCAAGGCGGGAGGCCAGCGATCCGGTTTCGCTTCCAGGAAAGAAGTGATTCAAATCTCTCCGGTCCGGCAAGTAACGGCTATGGTCGATAAAGCCGAAGACGTTGACGACAGGCACCGCGATCAGGACGCCCCGCATGCGGAGAAGCCGCTTGGAATTGATCAGGCGGCGGATGATTTCAACGCCCAGGATCTCATCGCCGTGAATTGCGGCGCAGACAAAAAGTACCGGTCCTTCCTTTTTGCCTCGAATCACATGGACCGGCATCGTCATCTCGGTATGGGTATGCAGCCGGGCCACGGGGATATTGACGGTGGCCTGTTGGCCGGATTTTATCGAGCGGCCGTTGATCTGAAAGACCTGTGGCATGAACCTCCTGATCAGCCGGTGCCCCGGGTATGTGTCTTGCCGGGGGCGGCATTTTTTTCAATGTATTTGATGATGATCCCGGCAATATCCTTGTTGCTCGTCTTTTCAATGCCTTCCAGCCCGGGTGATGAATTGACTTCCATGATGACCGGCCCGTGATTCGAACGCAGCAAATCCACGCCCGCTACGTTAAGACCCATGATCCTGGCGGCACGCACCGCGGTGGAACGCTCTTCGGGAGTTATGTGGATCGTAACGGCCTGTCCGCCCCGGTGAAGGTTGGAGCGAAATTCGCCCTTTTTCCCCCGCCGCATCATGGTGGCGACGACTTTTCCCCCGACAACAAAACATCGGATGTCCACGGCGCCGGATTCTTTGATAAATTCCTGCACCAGGATATTGGCTTTCAATCCCCGAAAGGCTTCGATGACACTTTCAGCGGCTTTGTCGGTTTCCGCCAGTACGACTCCGATGCCCTGGGTGCCTTCTACCAGCTTAATGATCAAGGGGGCACCTCCGGCGAGATTGATCAGGTCCGTGGTATATTTGGTGGAATGGGCAAAGCCGGTTACGGGCAGGCCGATACCTTTTCTGGCAAGCAGTTGGAGGCTCCGCAGCTTATCCCTGGATCGGCTTATTGCCACGGATTCGTTTACGCTGTAAACATTCATCATTTCAAACTGGCGGACCACCGCGGTTCCATAGAAGGTGATCGATGCGCCGATTCGTGGAATGATGGCATCAAAGCCTTCAAGTTTTTCACCCATGTAGTGAATCGAAGGTTTGTGGGATGTGATATTCATGTAGCAGAGCAGCGGGTTGATGACCGCGACATCATGACCTCGTTCTTTGGCGGCTTCAACCATGCGGCGGGTGGAGTACAGTTCCGGTTTTCTGGAAAGGATGCCGATTTTCATGTTGTCCCCTTTCTGTTCTCCTCCGACCGGTAGGTTTTCGCCAGGGAACGACCGGTCAGGTAGGATTTTTCCGGGTCGACCAGATAGCGTCCCCGCAGCGCCGTCCGCCCAAGAAGCATCCGAAATTTCAAGGTATCCCGGTCTGTTAATGTTACTTCAATGGGCCAGGATTTTCTGCCCAGTGTGACTGTTGTACGAATCACGCAGCGAAGTTCCCGATGGCCGCCGGAATCACTGACCATCCGGCGTTCCAGCAGATCGGCTGTGCAGTGAAGGATCAGTTTTTTTCTGCGCTGCAGCGGCCGGATATTAAATCGGATCATCTTACGGCCGTCGGCTTCATATTCCCTTATATCAAAGGCATGGAGCGTCGATGTCCTGGCTCCTGTGTCTATCTTGGCCTTGATGGCGGGAATCTCAAGGTCCGGCAGAGTCATCCACTCACGCCAGCCGATCGTGATCTTGCCGTTATCCGGATCAGGGGGCATGGTCGATCCTCCTGCAGGCTCTGAGGTTTAAAGTGTTGTCCTGCCCATCCATCCGGAACAGTATCACAAGATACCCCGGATGACAATCGGAGACTCCCCCTGATCACCGGCAGGGCATCATTCCCGCCGCTGGCGGGATTGCCTTCGGTCGCTCCTCCCTGCGGCGTATTATGACATGCGCCTCAGTCGTCGCTCCTCCCGCACACGACACGGGATCTACGATGCGGCGCCTTGCATCTGACACCTTGCCGGTGATCAGGAATTTGACCAAATCACCCGTCGACACTTGCGATGCAAGAATGAGACGGTGGATCTGGTCCTCCGCCCACCAGCAAGCAATTATCCACTCCTTGGTTGGTTCAGGAGGGAAGCCTTTTCTGAAGAGACCAGCCCGGAGCCTCGGAACGGAATCCCTCCAAAAGCGGAACTCCCTGAGCCGTCTCGGGCGCAGATGAACCCTCGCTGGCGAGCAGATTTCTCGTGGGGCCACTCGCGTCTGAAAGCAGTGCAAGCACTTGACTGCAAGCGATGTAGATCTTAAGATATTCTTTGCTTTTTGGCGGCAGCAGACAGGGTTGCACTTTTGAAAATAGATGGGCACCAGTGAGAATCCTGGAGGATCGCGAACCGATATGCCTCTTATAAAACATCGTCCGGGAGCTATTTGGGCTATCGCCGTCCTTATCCTGGTGAGCCTGGCCTGCGTTGCGCTCCGAACTGTGTGGTCAAGAG
Organism: uncultured Desulfobacteraceae bacterium; assembly: GCA_964511755.1. Classification (GTDB taxonomy): domain Bacteria; phylum Desulfobacterota; class DSM-4660; order Desulfatiglandales; family Desulfatiglandaceae; genus B46-G9. Next base: position 9,224 of record CAZEGG010000065.1, read on the forward strand.
AGGGAGGTGTGGCATCCGGCGACAGCGTCTGGAGACTGACGCTGGATTATGATTTCCATTCGAAGCAGAGCGGAGGCGGTCTTTATCTTGCCTTGCCGGTCAACACCACGCATGTCAGGGTTGTCGGCCAGAACTACTTCTATCCCGGTCTGAATCAGACCCGGACAAGACAGAAGTCGGCGGAAGCGCGAGAAGCTGTTTTTTTTATCCCTCGCGCCGGCTGGTTCAATTTCCGTGCCGATTTTCAGTTGCATTTCACCCCCGGCAGGTACAAGCAACAGACGCCTGGAAAAATCCGCCTGACCGCGGATCTGCGCGACCTCTATTTGCGCGACGCACCTCATATTCAAACCGGCAGCGAGCGCATTCAGCATATGCTCCATCAGTTGTCCGCGCAGCACCCTGAGAAGGATGCGCTGCTCGAAGCCATCGTCGATTTTTGCGAAAGAAAAATTGCCGTCGGTACTACGGGAGCGCCGGATGATGCCGCCGGTGCGCTGGCAAGAAAAAAGGCGACGGCCATGGGCCGCGCCCGGCTGATGATCGCCCTCTGCCGCGCCGGGAAGATACCTGCCAGGCTTGTCACCGGTTTTATCCTGAATGAAGAGCCGGAGGCTCGCCCCCATCACTGGGTCGAAGCGTTCGTCAACAAGAAATGGATCCCTTTTGACCCTGAAAACGGTCATCGTCGTGAACTTCCCGCCCATTTTGTGCCCATGAGAGAAGGAGGGAGTGAAATTCTCAGGGTCAAGGGGGTTTCCGATCTGCTCGAGCGCTATTCCATCACCCATATTGTAACGCCGAAAGGGGTCCTGGGAGGCACGCATGAAAGCCTCCTTGAAATCATCGATCTGACCCGACTGCCGCTTTCCACCCAGAATTCACTGATTATTCTGCTCATGCTGCCGGTAGGTGCCCTGTTGACCACCTTCTTCCGCAACGTGATCGGTGTGACCACATTCGGGACATTTACCCCCACCCTGCTGGCACTGGCGACCGTCTACGCCGACTGGCGGACTGCTGTTGTTCTTTTTCTCGTCGTGGTCGTTATCGGCATCGGCGGGAGATCGATGATGCCGGGCCTGAAGTTGATGCGGGTGCCGAGGCTCAGCGTTGTCTTCACCCTGGTGGCATTCATTATGACATTCACCTTGTCCGCCATGGAGCATTTCAATTTCACGCCGGCGGGACATGTGGTGCTGCTGCCCCTGGTGGTGCTGACGACCATCATCGACCGTGTATATACCCTGGCGGACGAAGACGGCATGCACATTGCCTTGCTGAGGCTTTTCTGGACGATTGTTGTGGCCATGTGCTGCATCATGGTCTTCAGGTGGCAATCCTTCGGCCAGCTGCTGCTGGTCTATCCAGAGCTGCATTTTTCCACACTGGCCCTCATGCTGCTGTTCGGCCTGTACAGTGCCCCCAAACTAACGGAGATCACTTCTCTCCGCCTGCTGGCCGAACCTCGGAAAAAAATGAAGAAAGCCAAACAGGATGACGCCGGTGATTCCGATTGACTATTTAGGAGGAACGCTGAACCATGAGTACAATGCATACCTTTCGCGACGAAGGCATGGAGTCGTCTTTTCGCGAATTCTTAGAGTCTTATCCTGATTTCATCGCCACATACGCTGTAGATGATCTGCGCGCGAAAGAGTATTCGCGCGTGGATGCGCAGCAGCACATCTATCTCGATTACACGGGCGGCAATCTCTATGCCGATAGACAGGTGCGCGAGCATCACCACCTGCTGCGCAGCCATGTATTTGGCAACCCCCATTCATCCAATCCCACATCCCTGGCAATGACAGATTTGGTGGAACAGGCGCGCCGGTATGTCCTGGAGTTTTTTCATGCCGACCCGGAGGAGTATGTCGCCATATTTACTCCGAATGCCAGCGGGGCCTTAAAACTGGTGGGGGAGTCATACCCATTCGGTAAAGGCGATCAGTACCTGCTCACCTTCGATAATCATAATTCCGTCAACGGGATTCGCGAATTTGCCCGCGCCCGCGGCGCACAACCCACCTACATTCCGCTGGAGCTTCCGGATATGCGGGTCGATGAATCCCTGCTTTCCGAGTACCTCGACCTGGCGCGGCCCGGGGGCAAGAACCTGTTTGCGTATCCCGCGCAATCCAATTTTTCCGGCGTGCAGCATCCGTTGGAATGGATCGAAATGGCCCACGACAAGGGATGGGATGTGCTGGTGGATGCCGCTGCGTTCGTCCCGACGAACCGGCTTGATCTGGCGCGCTGCAAGCCCGACTTTGTTCCGTTGTCCTTCTACAAGATGTTTGGGTATCCTACCGGCGTCGGGTGCCTGTTGGCCCGCAAGAGCGCCTTGAAGAAACTGCGCCGCCCCTGGTTCTCCGGGGGCACTATCACGGTCGCGTCGGTGCAGGGCGATACCTATTACATGGCGGACGATGAAGCAGGCTTTGAAGACGGGACGCTCAATTATCTTACCTTGCCGGCCGTCGAAATCGGCCTGCGGCATCTGGCGTCGGTAGGACTGGATATGATCCACACGCGTGTGCAAAGCCTGACCGGTTGGCTTCTGGAGAAGCTGCAGGCGGTGCGGCACAGCAACGGGGCACCGGTTGTCCGCTTTTACGGACCCCTGAACATCCGAGCCCGGGGCGGGACGATCACCATGAATTTTTATGATCCTGATGGCCGTTTCTTTGATCATCGCCGGATCGAGGCCGAAGCCAACGCCCGCAGGATTTCACTGCGGACCGGCTGCTTTTGCAATCCCGGCGGCGGAGAAATCGCGCTCGGCTTATCGCAAACAGAACTTGCCGGGTGCTTCAATCAGCCTCAGGAACGCCTGACGCTGGATGATTTCCGCTTGTGCATCGACGGCAAGAGTTTCGGGGCGGTACGGGTGTCAGTCGGGCTGGTCAGCAACTTCGCGGATGTCTATCATTTTGTGCAGTTTGCCGAGAGCTTTGTTGACCGAGGAAAGTGACGACAAATTCCGGGACGGACCCGGATAAGTTCTCCCGATCCGGCGATCGGGAGAGCATGGTGCCGCGCTGCCTTCCGGCTGCGGCAGGGGACTTAATACGTGGATCCTTGAAGGTCTCTTTTCCCTTTCCGCCGCCTCAGCGGAAAGGGAAAAATCTTTTCTTTGCGTGCTTTGCGTCTTTGCGGTAAACACAACTATTCGATT
>CAZEGG010000066.1:0-12402 GCA_964511755.1 uncultured Desulfobacteraceae bacterium
GCTTCCGATTGAGAACGGTGTAAAGAGGATAGTCATGGCGGATTCCAGCCTTGGTAATGAAGTGATCTAGAGTTTGGAGTCAACTAAAGTGAGCTAGAGTTAATGGAAAGCTTCGCTTTTCTATTCAATAGAATGGAAAGAAATTCCTCAACTCTAGTCACTTTAGGCATTCTAGCTCACTCTAGTCATTCCGGAATATATACAAGGGGTAATCTTTCCCTCGTAAAGCATCCTTTATGAAATAGTGTATTCAAAGGTGTGTGCTTTAATGGGCATAGGTCAGGAGCAGATGCGGTGGAATGGGCGCCGTGAAGTCGATCGCCATCATGATGCTCAGGACGGTTATGCTCGTAAATGAGAAGACAAAGAGCCGTCTGGCCCACAGTCTGTCATCCGCCGTTCTGAAGCCGGACCAGATCATGTAGAGCCACAAGAGACCCAGCGCCGCCGCCACAGTTAGGTAGCCGTAGCCCGTGTAACCGCCGAAGGTCAACAGCAGGGTGGCTGGCACAAGGGCTGCGGTATACCCGGTGATGTGCCGTTTTGCGGCAGGGATCCCCCGGGTGACCGGCACGACCGGGATTCGCGCGGATGCGTAATCATCCAGTCGGAAGATGGCGATGGCATAGCAATGGGGCATCTGCCACAGGCTGAAGATCAACACCAGGAGCAACGCCTCCATGTCAAGCCGGCCGCCGGCCGCGCAATACCCGGCAAGGGGAGGGGCGACTCCGGCCAGACTGCCCAGCAGTGTGGCATATACGGAACGGCGCTTCAGATAGAGGCTGTACACGCCCACATACATTACAAACCCGGACAACACCATCGCAACGCACAAGGGTTGGGTCACCCGCGAGAGAAGCGCAATGCCGGTCACGCCCAGCAGGACTGCGTAGGAAACGGCAGCCTTCAATGATATGAGCCTCCGGGCCATGATCCGGTTGCGGGTCCTGGCCATCTTTCGGTCCATATTTCTGTCAATGCAGTTGTTGAGCACGCATGCCGAACCCACCACCAGGGATATGCCGACCAGCGTGGAGATCAATAGAGGGGCATTGATACGACCTTTGGAGGCCAGGAAAAAGCCGCCGGCCGCGGGAATCAGGTTTCCCAGCATGATTCCGGGCTTGGCAATGTGCAGGTAGTTTTTGATCGTTGCGTGCATCACCACATCATTCGAGAGTTCAGGGTGTACATGACCCATACGGTCCCCCCGACGAAAATGGTCATGATCAGCAGGGTGAATACCAGGGCCATCACATTCCAGCGAGCAGTGGATGAGGTGTCCAAGTGCAGGAAATAGTGCAGATGGACAAAGATCTGCACGATCCCGGCGCCGCATATGCCCCATATCATGACACCCCAGGACACCCGGCCGCTCATCACCAGTCCGAACGGGATGACGGTTAAAACCAGCGAGAGGATAAATCCGGTGATATAGGTCTTGAGACTTCCCCTGCTCGCGCCGCTGCTGTCCCTCTCCGCCGACTCCATTTATATGACCCCCATCAGGTAGACGACGCTGAATACGCCCACCCACACGATATCGAGAAAGTGCCAGAACATGCTCAACCGCATCAACCGGGATCGAACGGGTCTGGTCAACCCTTTGGCGCCCACCTGACCCATCAGAACCGCCATCCAGATCAGGCCGAAGCTCACGTGGCTCCCATGCGTCCCCACCAGGGTGAAAAAGGCGGAAAGAAAAGCGCTCCGTCCCGGTCCGTTGCCGTCGACAATCATGCCGTAAAACTCGTGGACTTCCATGGTGATGAAACCGAGACCCAGAAGGAAGGTGACCGCAAGTCCCAGCAGGACCCGGGCCTTCCTGAGCCTGTGTACGGCCAGCATGGTAAGACCGTAGGTGGCACTGCTCACCAGCAGGCACATGGTTTCGGCGAACAAGTAAGGCAAGTGGAACAGGTTTTTCCCTGAGGGGCCGCCGGCATAGTTATGACCGACGACCGCAAAGGTGACGAAAAGCGCTGCAAAGAGCACGAGATCGCTCATCAGGTAGACCCAGAATCCGAACGTCTGGATTTCCATGCTGTCTGCGTGTTCGGATTCCCCGGAATACACCCAGTTTACGGCCTTGGCGTCGGTTGTCATAGCTCATGCCTCCGGTGCCAGTTGTGCGGTGATCTGCCCGGGTGCCGCACGGTTCTCGTGAGCCGCTCCTGCCTCTTCATAGCGTTCATCCTCAATCTTTTTTACCTCGGCCGCCGGGATGGTATAATCGGTTTCGTCATCGGTTGACCGGATCACAACGGCCAGCACAATGCCCAGGAAACTGACGGCTGCCAGCCACCAGATGTACCAGACCATTGCGAATCCGAACAGGAACGCCAGGGCGCCCATGACCGGGCCGTGGGCCGCGTTTTTGGGCATTGAGATATCGTGGTAGGGGCCCGGATACCTCCGGGAGATGCCTCTTTCCTTCATATCCGCGACAACATCGATGTCATGCACCGCCGGAATCGCGGCAAAATTGTATGGGGCCGGGGGCGAAGAAGTGGCCCATTCAAGGGTCCGGCCGTTCCACGGGTCGCCCGTCAGATCGCGGTTGGCATCCCGCCTCCGGATGCTTACCACCAGCTGAACCCCCTGCAAAATGATGCCGATCAGGACCACGGCGGTGCCGGCCGCGGCAATGATCAGGTAGGGATGCCAGGCAAGGTTCCAGTAGTGCTGCATCCGCCGCGGCATGCCCATAAAGCCCAGAATATACAGGGGCACAAAGGCAAGATAGAAGCCGACCAGCCAGCACCAGAACGCCCGTTTGCCCCACTTTTCGTCCAGGCGGAAACCGACGGCTTTGGGAAACCAGTAAGTATATCCGGCAAAAAACCCGAACAGCGCGCCCGGTATGAGCATGTTATGAAAATGGGCGATCAGGAACAGGCTGTTGTGGACCACGTAGTCAGCGGGTGGCAGCGCCATCAGCACGCCGGTCATGCCGCCGATGACGAAGGTCGTGAGGAACCCCATGGTCCAGTACATGGGGGAGGTGAACCGTATGCGGCCCCGGTACATGGTAAACAGCCAGTCAAACACCTTTACTCCGGTGGGAATGGCGATCATCATGGTGGTGATCCCGAAGAAGGTATTGACCGCGGGGCTGTTGCCCATGGTGAAGAAATGATGCAGCCACACCATGAAGGACAACAGCATGATCACGGCGGTGGCATAGACCAGGGACTTGTACCCGAAGAGCCGCTTCCCGGAAAACGTGGCCACCACTTCCGAAAAGATACCAAATGCGGGCAGAATGATGATATAGACCTCCGGGTGCCCCCACATCCAGAAGAAGTTGTTCCACATCATCATATTGCCGCCCAAGCCGTTGGTAAAAAAATGCATGCCCAGGTAGCGATCCAGTGCCAGCAGAAAAAAGGCGACGGTCAGGACGGGAAACGACAGGATCATGAGCACGTTGGTGGTCAACGCGGTCCAGACAAACAACGGCATGCGCATGAGCTTCATGCCCGGCGCCCGCATCTTAAAGATGGTGACGAGAAAGTTGATGCCGGTCATCAGGGAGCCTGCACCGGCAATCTGGAAGGCCCACAACCAGTAGTCCACTCCGGTCCCCGGACTGAATTCCTTCTCAAACAGGGGGGCAAGTCCAAACCACCCGGTCTCTGAAAACTCGCCCACCCCCAGGGATACCATGACCAGCGCGGCCCCGGCAGTGGTCAGCCAGAGACTGACGGAGTTCATGAAGGGAAAGGCCACGTCCCGCGCGCCGATCTGCTGAGGAACCACGATATTCATCAGCCCGATAAAAAAAGGCATGGCCATGAAAATGATCATGATGGTGCCGTGGGCACTGAATACCTGGTCAAAGTGATGGGGCGTCAGGTACCCCTGTGCGGTCCCAGCGGCAAGGGCCTGCTGAGACCGCATCATGATGGCATCCGAGAATCCCCGCACCAGCATGACCAGGGCGAGGATGATATACATGATGCCGATCCGCTTATGGTCGAGGCTCGTCAGCCACTCTTTCCAGAGGTAGGGCCATTTTCCGTAATAGGTAATCAGGCCCAGAACCATCAGCGCCAGCAGGGACGCACCCCCCACTGCCCCCATAATGATCGGATTGTCAAACGGTATCGCTGATAAGCTCAACTTCCCAAACATGTCAGTCTTCCTCCAAGACCTGGAGCATCGCCCGGTGCTTTCGGCTTCCTACTTCACCGAGCCGGGACCCTTTCCCCTTTTCCCCATCCAGCCCGTGTATCTGCTCATGATATGCTCGAAAAGACCAGGCCTGACCGAAGAGAAATAGGTCACGGGAACACCCTCTGTCGGCTTTCTGAGTTTTCCGTACCGGGGAAGGTCCAGTTTTTCGGGTGATCGTTTGGCCTCTGAAACCCACGCCTGAAATTGTTCCGGAGATGTGGCAATGGCCTTGAAATGCATGCCCGCGTACCCTCGGCCGCTGAATTCCTGATTCTGCCCAACGTAGACCCCGGGTTCATCGGCCAGGAGGTGCAGACGGGTCCGCATACCAGCCATTGCGTACATCTGACTCCCCAGTTGCGGGATAAAAAAGGATGTCATGACCGTATCCGAGGTCAGCTTGAAGCTTAAGGGAACCCCGACGGGAAAAACCAGCCGGTTCACTGCGGCAATATCATGGTCAGGATAGATAAACAGCCATTTCCAGTCCAGGGACACGACTTCAATATGGATGGGTTTGGCTCCCCGATCGATCGGCTTGTACGGGTCCAGCCGGAAGGTGCCGGTCCAGGTCAGATATGAAAGGGCTACGACGATGGCGACCGGAACCAGCCATACCACCAGGTCGATCTTGCCGGAATAGCTCCATTTCGGGGCATAGACCGCTTTGGTATTGGAAGCCCGGTACCTTCGGGAAAACCAGAAGGCCAGGATAATGGCCGGAAGCACCACAATCAGCATGAGCCCGAGCGCCATGAAGATGAGAAACCGCTCATGATCTCCGACTGGTCCTTTTGGATCCAGCACGGGAATACGGCTGCAGCCCCCGAGGAAGGCGATGAGGCATAACGACGACAATCCGACAAAAAGGAGGTATCTGTGTCTCTTCATTGATCCATCCTATCGCTGAAATTCCAAAATCTGCCGAGACGGATGCCATTACCACAAGGATCCCGAAATTCGAGCCGTGATCAGGAGCCGCTTCAGTGTGTGGGTGCCGTCAGCGGGTCTTCCGAAACGGGCCATCGGCCGCAGGCCGATCCTCCTGATGGATATTAAGGCGAGGTGATAAGAAGTCGTTCTTTCTTGACGAAACTATAGGAGAAAGGACCCTGTGGGTCAACCTAAATCCGTGCTCAGAACGGATCACCTGCAACTTCAGGACTCCTCCACAAGACTGTACAGCCCGCTCTCATTCCAGGACCCGTGGCGTGTTTGATACCGCATGCTCGCCGGAGCGGGCTCGTATCCTGAGACCTACACAACCCGGATATTCTTGTAGTGCTCCCAAATGCCGTGCAGGTTGCATTTATCCTGCACCACGATCGACACGGTTTTGCCCTTGAAGGCCTCACCGAGTTTCAGATCGAATTTACCCTCGGGCATCAGGTAGCCGTGCGAACGGAATGACAGGGTGCCAGCCGGCTCATTACCGACGTTCAGCTGAACAAGTTCGATCCAGTGCTCAGGGCCCATCGGGTGGAGCATGCTGCCGATGCTGACGGAGACCGTAAATGCCTCGTCGGCTTTCACCTTTTCCGGGGCGGTGATGACGGGCACGTGCAGTTTTTCAAGTATGCCTTCGTTTGCCGGATTCTTGACCCGATTGATGCCTTGAAACAAAGACTCATCGACCTTCACGGGAAAGTATTCTTTCGCAAAAGCAACACCCTTCCAACAGCTGACTGCCAGAACGCCTGCAGCCGCTGCTTTGAGTAATTCCCTTCTTTCCATTGTCGTCCTCCTCTGCTAATGGGATGCCTGCCGGCATAGCATGTGTATACACCAAGGTCTCACACTCGCCGGTTCAAAATCCCCTACGGAACACAGCATACTGAGAAGGACGCGCGCCTATAAATGGGGTCTTCCCAGTAATTGGGTCCTTCGCCGACAGTATTTGTCTTGAGGACTCCGCAGTACCAAACGGATTCCGACGGATCAAGATCGATCCTTGATCAGGTCCACAGCCGTGCACAGTCTGGTAGTCGAGGTGAGCCGTTCCTCACCATCTGGTTCAGGGCTCCCAAGGCCGCGGCCACTGCACAACATGCAAAATACAGTATCTACCCCATTCCACCCGCTGCCGATTCAGGTTAGAAAAAGTAAAGATAAAAGCTTTTTCTCCGAGCATCCTCAGGAAGGGAGCGGACGGCTCCGGCTTTGCGGAGGGAAAATCATTCAGGAGCACGTATGACGCAGGCAGTACCTACAGATTTTTTTGCTGTGGAATCACTTTTTTCTCCGGAAGAGATCGATGTGCGCGACCGGGTCCGGGAATTCGTCGCGCGGTCATGTATGCCGATCATCGTCGAGCATTTCGACAGGGGAACATTCCCTTTGAATCTCATCCAGGAGATGGGTGAACTCGGCTTGTTCGGCGTACACGTCGACGGATACGGCTGCGCAGGAACCGGGCACACCGCATACGGACTCATATGCGAGGAACTGGGACGATGCGACAGTGGATTGCGGGCCATGTTCTCGGTCCAGAACTCGCTTGTCATGTACCCGATCTATGCTTTCGGCTCTGAAGAACAGCGCCGGACCTGGTTGGCGCGAATGAGAAAAGGAGAGGCCATCGGCTGCTTCGGTCTTTCCGAGCCGGGTTTCGGCTCCGATCCGGCTGGAATGACCACTACCGCTGCCAGGCAGGGGGACCGGTATATCCTGAACGGCTCCAAGATATGGATTACAAACGGCACCATTGCCGATGTCGCCCTGATATGGGCGAAAACTTCGGAAGGCATCCGGTGCTTCCTTGTGGATACTCGAGTGCCGGGTTTCAAGGCAACGCCGATCCGGCACAAGTTCGCCTATCGCACATCACCGACCGCCCTTCTTAAACTCGAAGGCTGCGAGGTGGCAGCCGATTCCCAGCTGCCTGGAGCCATTGGCCTCAAGGCGGCGTTCAAGTGCTTGAATCATGCGAGGTATGGTGTTGCGTGCAGTGCCTTGGGTTCGGCCATGGCCTGCTACGAAGCTGCGGCAAGGTTTGCTCTCAAGAGAGAGGTTTTTGAAAAATCCATCGCCGCATATCAGCTCGTCCAGGCAAAGCTCGCGGACATGCTGATCGAAATCACCAAAGCCCGGTTGATGAACCATCATCTTGGGAGGCTGTTGGATGAAGGTCGAGCCTCCCATCCCCAGATTTCCATGGCGAAATTGAACAGTGTCCGGGAAGCTGCAAAAATCGCCCGGCTGGCGCGTGATATCCTGGGAGCGAGAGGGATTCTCGCGGATCATCACGTGATACGCCACCTTTGCGACCTCGAGGCCCTGAGTACCCTTGAAGGTACTGAAAGCATCCATACCCTCGTCCTGGGACAGACGATCACCGGGATCCAGGCCTTCAAGTAACTTTCCTCAAGACTCACTGTTTCCCGCAGTCTACCCGGGCTTGAACACGCCTCCTCTCGGATGCCAGACAGCGCCTTTGTCATGCCGAACGGTCTGGAAGCACTCCACAAGATCGCCGATTTTCACCTGTTTTCTGAGACCCGGAACCTTGATGCCGACCCGGTCATGGGCCTTTGCCGCATTCACCGGTTTGTTCTCGATCTGGAGGGACTCGATTTTTCCGGTGTAGATCGGGCCCATAGCGGAAATCACCCGGAAACTTTTCCTCTGGGCCAGAGTTCCCTCCAAAACCTCGCACCCGAGGATGATCCCCCTGGACGCCTTGAACAGAGCGATAACCCGCGCTTTTCCGGTGACCTTCTCTTTCTCTTCCGTACGGGGGCCAAAGGCGGCAGCGATAGTCTCCAGGTCGCGAATCAATTGATAAATAACGTCATAAAGGCGGATCTCAATACCTTCGGCCTTGGACCGGTCTTCGATCTTCTGACCTATGCCCACATTGAACCCGACGACGAGCATGCCGGCCGTACCGGCGAGGAGCAAATCCGACTTTGTGATCTCCCCCACACCGGAGTGGATTACCTTCAATTCGACGTGGGGTGTCCGGATGTAGTCGAGACTCGAGAGTACGGCTTCTTCGCTGCCCGCGGAATCGCATTTGAGCACAATTTCGAGAGCGTTCTTTTTGTCCTTTTCCATTTCCCACCCTGCAGATGCGATGAACGATTTTGTCTTCGCTCCTCCGGGAATACGCTCGATCATCTCGGATTATCCCGTATGCGCGTTCCGGGGGAGGGTAATGGGTGACGGTAAGGTAAAGTGATAAGAACTGCTTTTTATACGACAAGATAAAGTATAGTGGAAATGATCCTTTGGTTCAAGCGAAATCCCGGCAATGCATCGGCGTGACCGGAGATGTAGAGGGTCTCCTCCCGCAACGCTCGGAACGGAAGAAACGGCTTCTTCCCTGAGCACCTCCAAGAAGCACTTGCTCCCTCCCGCTCTGCTGGAGGAGGTCCACCGGATACGCACTGACTGAAAAATACATGGCATTCGAATGCGGGATACGGTGTTGAACCCATAGGCTTTTTGCACCTGGCCGGGATATGCTGCTGAAAGTAAGGGTCTGTGCGAGAACCACATGAAAAACTGAAAGAAATGGTCATGCAATCGGAGAGAAAGGATGTTTCCCCATGTTTCTTAAAGAGATTCGTGGGCTGATCTGGGCCCTTATCCTGCTGTCTCTCGGGGGCCTGCTTTTGCACCTCCGCATCCATCCGCCGTCGAAAAGCCTCTTTTATTGGATTCCGTTCCTCTTCGCACTGGTCAACACACTAATCATCCCGTTTCTGTTCAACCGGCGCGGGACGGTGACGTATGCCTATCTTTTTACCTGGGCAACGGTCATAGCGGGAACGGTGGGGATGGCGTACTTTTCCATCACCGCCTGGAGAGTGCCGGTTACGGCGATCAATGTCATATTGAAGTCCATGCTCCCCGACATTATCATGCTCTGGAGCAAGATCTTTCTGGCCCATAAGATCTTGCGCTTTCACTGGCCGGACGGCGTGGCATCGAAGTGGGAAGGTGGATGCACGGAATGAGCGGGAAAAAGGATCCGGCTGTCCTTATGTCGCCCCGTCGCCGTCTGATTTACGGCATCGTTATTGCGGGATTGGCTGTCTGCGTTTTGGTGCTTGCAGCACTGGCGGTCTTTGAAAGCCGCAATGCGCCGCCCGGGCATGAACAGCAGACTCAAGGCAAGCCGGCCGCTGCCTCTCAGAAACCCGAGCCGTGGTCCAAGACGACGGGCAGAACGTTCGGTGTTCTTGCCGCCACGCTTCTCTTCTTTCAGTTCGGTTTGAGTTCGAAACCGAAACCCCTGGATCGTGTCTTCGGTTTGCACCGCGTCCTCCATTTGCACCGGATTCTGGGGCCTTCCCTGGTGATTCTGGCCTCACTTCACCCCTTGTTCATGTTTGCCTCCGACCCTGCGGGAATCGGTCCTCTTCGACTTGCCATCTGGCCCGAACTCCTGGGAATCCTTCTCCTGATCTGCCTGTGGACGGGCGTATGCGTTGCCCTGTGGCGCAAGTTTTTGGCCGTCCCCTATCAGGAATGGTACCTGATGCATCGATTCGCAATGTTCAGCGCGGTGGGAATCTTCACGCTTCATGTGTGGAACGTGACCGACGATTTTCACCGGGGCTGGCCGCTCTATGCCCTGTGTGCAGCTGTTTTGCTGTATGCGGCGTTGTTCACCTGGAAGATCGTTCTCAAGCCGGCGTTTCTCAGAAAGCGGCTCTATACGGTGACGGAGATCGACCACGCCGGAAAGGATATCCACACGGTGGAACTGATCCCCGGCGAAGGCAAAATGTTCCCTTACGCACCCGGTCAATTCGCCTTTGTGACCTTCTTCTCGGAAGGGTTGCCGGTGGAACGGCACCATTGGACCCTCTCCTCAAGCCCCACGAGGCCCAAAAGCTGCATGTTCACCATAAAGTGCAGCGGCGACTTTACCTCCCGTATCGGGCGGCTCAAGAGAGGAGACCGGGCCGCAGTAGACGGTCCCTACGGGCAGTTCAGCCATCTTGCCCACCCCTTGCGCGCCGATACGGAGCTGGTCATGATCGTCGGTGGAATCGGCATAACGCCCATGGTCAGCATGCTCCGTTATATGACCGATACGGATGATCGCCGGAAGGTGATCCTCATCTGGAGCAACAGGACCGAGGCAGACATTCTTTGCCGCGAGGAGTTGGAGGGAATGAAAGGAAAGCATCCCGAGTTGGCGGTTCACCATGTTCTGACCCGTGAGGAGGGATTCCAGGGTAGAACGCGTCTTACGCTCCAGACGCTCAAAGAACTCCTTGCGGGGTGCAGCCGCGACGCCGCCGTTTTCGTGTGCGGTCCGCCGCCCATGATGGACGATGTCTGCAGGAATATGAGGGGGCTCGGCTTCAAAAGGTCTCATATCTACAGGGAGAAGTTCTCCTATTAATCGCGTGAGATACAAGGTTTGTCGGGACGAGAACGGTTGTTTGAAAGGGTGCCGCACGGCTTCCCAAAGGAGGGAAACATGGATTGCACTCGCCGGGGCTTTTTGCGAAATGCAGGCGCCGCAGCATTAGGGCTTGGATTCGGGGTATCCGTCTTCCCGGGAATCTACCAGTATGCTCAGGCTCAGTCAAAAACTCCGAAGCATGATCTTTACATGAAAGGTACCATAGACTTCAAGGGCTTCATCGCAAAGGAAGTCACACCGAACGATGAGTTTTACATTACGGCCTATTCCTCAACGGTCCCGGAAATTAACCCGGATAAATTCCGCCTCAGGATTGAGGGTCTGGTTGATAATCCGTTTGCTCTGAGCCTTAAAGAACTGCAATCCATGCAGGACAAGCAGGAATACGTTACCCTTGAGTGCATCGGCAATCCTGTCGGCGGAAATGCCATCAGCAATGCGTTTTGGAAAGGGGTTACCCTCAAGAAGGTTCTCGAAAAAGCGAACCCTAAACCAGGCATCGTCAAAGCGGCCTTTTTTGCGGCCGAAGGCTACAGCGATTCCATCCCCTATGAACTCGCCCTCTCCGAAGAGGTATTCCTGGCTTTCAGCATGAATGGGGAGCCTTTGCCCCCGAAGCACGGGTACCCGTTGCGGGCTATCGTCCCGGGGATATTCGGCATGAAAAACGTCAAATGGCTGTCTAAAATCGAGCTGGTAAATTACGATTTCAAAGGATACTGGGAAAAAGAGGGTTGGTCGGATGAAGCGGTTATACCTTTGATGTCGGAGATCCTCATGCCCATGGACGGCAAACGCATATCTTATGGACACTATGTGATCGGGGGCATCGCTTTCGGCGGAAGGCACGGCGTCAGCCGCGTCCAGGTCGCCATCGATGGAGAGGATTGGCAGGAGACCGAACTGAAGACGCCCCTTTCCAAATGGGCCTGGAGGCTGTGGCGATATGACTGGACCCCCGGCCGGGAAGGGGACTTTTCCATTCGGGTGCGGGCCTATGACCGCTCCGGAGAGGTGCAGGAATCGGCTTCTCTTCTGGGAAGGCTGCTGAGCAGGACGTATCCCGACGGAGCCAGGGGAATCGAGACCATTGAAGTAACGGTGAAAAAATAAGAGATAAAATGATTATCTACCGGAGGGACGATATTGCCCCAAAAGTTCAGATCCGCGCAGGAGAAAGGAAACTCGGCGAGACAGTTCGGTTCCTGCGGCATGATGAGGGGGTGGATGATCTTCCTGACTACTTAGCAAAGGGCGTAAGATATGCACTGGTCGGCATCCCCGAATCCATCGGGACCGTGGCGAACTTCGGTCAGTGCTGTACCGACCATGCCTGGCCGGCCTTTCTTCAGGCCTTTCTCAACATGCAGGACAATCGTTTTTTACCGGGGGAACACATCGTGTGCCTTGGGCATGTTGATGCCCATGCTCTCAACGAAGAAGCCCGCAATACAAACGAGGCAAATGCGCTGAGGACTCTGTGCGGCCGTCTGGATGAGAAGGTTTTTCCTGTTATCCGTGCGGTAGCAAAGGCCGGGCTCATCCCTGTTGTCATCGGCGGGGGCCACAACAACGCCTTTCCGATCCTCAAAGGGGTTGCCGCGGCGCAACCCGCAACAACAGGGATACAGTGCGTCAACTGCGACCCCCACGCCGACTTCAGGCCCCTTGAAGGCCGGCACAGCGGAAACGCGTTTTCCTATGCGTACCGGGAAGGGTTTCTGAAGCGATATTTTGTTTTGGGGCTGCACGAGAACTACAATTCCCATTATATCATCGAACAGCTCGATGCGAACGAGGATATCTCCTACAGCAGGTTCGATTTGAACGCGGAC
>CAZEGG010000067.1:0-12353 GCA_964511755.1 uncultured Desulfobacteraceae bacterium
TTCGCCTTTCCCTCCCGCCATGATGACTGCGATGGTGTTTTTCACGGCTCCTGCACCCCTTCCTCGCGCATTAATCAGTTTCCATCCATAAATGGCTGTTTTTCACAATCCCGGCGTCAATCCTCGTGATCACTTGTGCGACGTACTCCATACAGTACGTCTCCGCGTAATCTCTTGATTTTCTTGATCTTGTAAAAAATATCTCATTTCTGGATTGGAAATTTGCTACTACCCAGATTCTATTTGTGGATGGGCTCTAGATCACTTTATCAGCTGTGCCTTCGCATGGAAACAAGTATAGAGATATGCCCTACAGACTGTCAACGAAGAACATACCCTGATGATTGCTCAGGCAGGGAGGAAAAACATTGAGCAAAGAAGAAGGGGATGCTAAAATTATCGGATATGAGCGAAATTGCTAAAAGTTCCTCGGGAATACAGACGGATACCACCATAGAGGCGGCCCGGGAATGCAAAACCCCGTCCGGGGCCCTGGAGGTGAACATTGCCTGCAGCCGGGTGGATGTCACCATCGACCGGAAGTATGAAATCCTTCGCCGGGTGATGAAGAAATACCCCGGGGCCCTGGAGGGCCTCGATACTTTTCTGCAGGAAGTCTGCCACCCTTATCGGAACTGGGCCTTTATCATGAAGGGGGCGCGAAATTATTCCCTGAATTATTTCCACGTGTTGAGGAATCACCCCGAGGGCCCCGAGGCGGCACGCACGTATGTTGATATTTTCCTTGAAGGGGCGACGGAGGCAAAAGAGCGGGATATACGAGCCGAGGCTGCTGATAATCTTTTACTTTTCCTGCAGAAAATCATCAAGGAGGCGGACACGGATCTGAACCGGTTTCTTCCCGTTCTCAAGTACGCCTTCCAGCAGGTACGCAAATCCGATCGGGATGTATTTCCGCTGTTTGCGACCAGCTTCTATGAACTGAACAACCTGGGTGCACTGCTCTCGGGCCTTCCCCAGGCTGAAAAATCTTTTCAATCCATCAGCGAGCTGCTGGTCAAATATTACCAGTACAGCTATACCTATTGGCTTTCCCAGACAGATCCCCTTGAATGGTTTGTGAGCGAAGTTGATAAAAACTTGGATAAGAAGAGATTAGACGACATCTTTAAAGACATTTCTCATAGTTATCTGCAGCACTGCCTGGAGGAGCTGGAAGCAATCCGCGGTGCTTCCGGGAAGGTGTCCGGAGCCAGCCTGGAGCTTCTCCTGGCGCTGCCCGGATATCGGAAGATTGTGGCGGCATACAGCGATATCCCCGGAAAACTTGTCCTCGCCGGCCAAGATGAGGCACAGGGGAATGCCTGGAAGCTCGTCTTCCTTCTCCGCATCATGGAAATTGAGGGGCTGTGGAGCATCCACGAGGAGGCGCTCCGGGATATCAATCGCACCATAACCCGTATTATGAAACAGGGGAAGCCGCTTCAGATTCGGGAAGCCCTGGGCAGGACATTTTCCATCCTGGAAAACAGCATGGAGAAATTTCCCCGGACAGCTCTCCACTGTGTGCTCAACATGGGGCAGGGAGTGTACGGGACGGATGACAGCGACCTGGTCGGCTTCTTCATTGATTCTCTTGTATCGCTGGGCTTCCAGAGACCCGGTGTAAAGGGTGTCGGGAATGACTGGCAGGTACGCGCAAATCCCGCGCATGTTCAGAATATCAGGACGTGGCTGCAAGTGGCGGAGCTCAATCCCAAGTGGTCAAAGAAACTCCTTTCCTCACTCGCCGTCCATCTCTCCATCGGGGGAGTGTTCATCAAGGACACCGATCTGTTTCCTCGGGACATCACCCGCCTCCTGAACAGCGAAATCGCCCCCGTCTACAATCTTACCAAACAGCTGGCGCGGCTGTTCCCGGTCTATTTCAGCGACATCGGCGCCGAGGGCCGTCTGCGGGACATTTCCACCCGAATCGACGATATCTGTCAACGAAAGGACCCTCTTGTCCATTTCCTCAGGAAACAGAGTCACGTGGAAAGCAGCAATCGCATAATCCGGTTCATGGAAGCGGTGCTTGTTTTCTGGAAGACCGGTGAAAAGCATGGCTTACAACCCTTTCTTCCACCGGCTATTTATGACCAGGTGGGAGAAAGGGGCGTCTATGCCGACGGTGTGCGCAGGGTCCTGGGAAAGGTTCTTGACAGCCGGAATGGCGAGGATGTCAGTGTGCTCCTGCGCATGGACAGCGACGAGGTGAAGGCGACGTTGTCAGGGCTTCCGGGGGAAGACCGGGTTGACCTGGACCGGGTCGACATGGCGGTCGAGCTCTACAAGCTCCTCTACCAGAAGTATCATTCGAGCTTCACGGACATGGAGCGCCATCTGCCTCAACTGCAGGCGACGGGTCTCCCCGAACTCCGGAAACTCAAGGAGGCTCTGGCTGAAAAAGATCTGAGGGAACGCATTTTCAGATTATTGGGTTACCTTGAAAGACTCAAACGGATCATTCTTTCCCCGGAATCGTTTGACGTGAGGGAAGATATCTATCGGAAGAGGCATTTTACCGTTGATATTCCATCAATGTACGGAAGCTATCACGAAATGAAATTCGATGCCCTCGGCCTCAGTTTTCGGATAGAGTCCCTCCTGAATATCCTTTTCGAGGAAATGGTGGAACAGATCGATCCCGGCCTTATTACGCGGGCCACTTTTTCCCGCATCCTCGATTCGCTGAGACTGTTCAACTGGGCCTTGAACCTGGACGGCATCGTTTCTCTGGAGATGGAACGCCACCTTGACCTGCTCGCGCATGCCCTGGAGATCCGGGGGTTCAGTTCCACTCAGTATCTTGATATTTTTCGTGGATTTTCACAGGCATTGAGCAATATTGTCAATGATTTCTTTAACAATATCCATCAGGCCAACCTGATGAACATCGTACCCAAGTATCCCGAGGAAGAACTCCTGCCGAAATATTCGGCACCAGGAGCCGGCGAAGATCAGGAAAGGATCATCCACCGCGTGACCGAGATTTTCCTGCGTGAGCGTATTGCATCCTCCCTCGGTTTGCAGCAGCTGGACCATTTTCTGGCCAGGATACTGACGACCCTCCATCACCAGACGGAAATGCTCCCGAGAGAGAACCTCCGGCTGCTCCTGAATTATGACCCGAAAAAGGCCATGACCTTGATCGGATCCAGCAGAAAAGGACTGGCCGACATCATCCATCTGGGAAACAAGGGATTGAATTTAGTGAAGATAAAGAATTACGGACTGCCGGTTCCCCCGGGATTCATTATCACCACGGAGGTATTCCGCTGCCGTGAGATTATCGAGGAGTATGACCCTGCGCGTCGGAACTTTGAAGAACAGCTCTTTGGGATGGTAGGCCAGCTGGAAAAGAAAACGGGGAAATCATTCGGGGATCCCGGGAACCCGCTGCTTCTCTCAGTGAGAAGCGGCTCCGCTGTGTCACTGCCCGGGATGATGAATACCTTTGTGAACGTGGGCATCAACGAGGAAATTGTTCAGGGTCTGGTGGAGAGTACGGGCAACCGGTGGTTCGCCTGGGACACTTTCCGCCGTTTCCTGCAGTCCTACGGCATGGGGCACGGACTTGAAAGAGACGCCTTTGACGATATTATCGCTCGCTTCAAGGAGCGCCTTGGGATTCCTTACAAAAGGGAGTTTTCCGGGGAACAGATGAAAATGGTCGGACTCGAATACAGGGCACTTCTGAAAGAAAACGGGCTCAATGTGCACAGGACGCCACGGGAACAACTGCTGATCGCTATCCGGAAGGTATTCGAGTCGTGGTATTCTTCCAAAGCAAAAACCTACCGCAGGATTATGGGCATCTCGGAAGACTGGGGAACGGCGGTCACCGTGCAGGCGATGATTTTCGGGAATTTTTCGGAGAGAGCGGGCTCCGGGGTTTTTTTTACCCACAATCCCCGATGGTCAGGGGATATGCTGCTCCCATGGGGTGATTTCACACCGGGAAACCAGGGTGAAGATGTGGTTTCGGGACTTGTGAGGACCCACCCCATTTCCATACAGCAGGCCGAAGTTGAAAATCGGAAATCGGAGACCAGCCTGGAGACCCTTTTCCCGGAAATCTACCATTCCCTGCGGGAGTGGTCCAAGAAGCTGGTGTACGAACACAAATGGAGCCCTCAGGAGATGGAGTTTACCTTCGAAGGTTCCGGCAAAGAGGACCTCTATTTCCTTCAGACCCGTGACATGGGCATACGGGAGAGGAAAACCGAATCCTCCTTTGAACTCGGAGTTGAGCCTCTTCCCCCTGTTCTCGGCCACGGTATCGGGGTGAGCGGGGGCGCCATGTCGGGACGGATCGTGTTCAGTATCGAGGAAATCACAAAGTGGAGAAAGGCGGAGCCGGGCACCCCTCTCATCCTCCTCAGGAATGACACGGTCCCCGATGATATTCGGGAGATTCACGCTGCCGACGGGCTCTTGACCGCGCGGGGAGGATCCACCTCCCACGCCGCTATTGTCGCTCACCGCCTCGGAAAAACCTGCGTTGTCGGCTGGTCCCGCTTAACGTGCCTGGACAAAGACCGAACCTGCATCATCGGGGAAAAGAGACTCGGGCCGGGAGACCATATCAGTATCGACGGAAGAGAAGGGTCGATCTACCTGGGCAAAATGAAAGTCAAGGAACGCGAGGAGGTATAGGATCATGCGTTTGGGCGTGAATGGACTGGGAAGGATAGGAAAGCTGACCTTGTGGCACCATGTAGGGAGAAAGTATTTCGACGAGATAGTCGTCAATCTCGGGAGGGATGTGGGTGTGTCGCTGAAGGATATCGCCCACTACCTGGAAAGGGATTCCACGTACGGCTCCCTCGGGAGTTACCTGTACGGGCACAAGGCGGAAGAAGTCCTGGAAGAGGTGGATGAAAACGGAAAGACCATCATTGTCGACGGCACGAAAATCCATTTTCTGCAAGAGACGAGGAATCCCGGAGAGATCGCATGGCAAGAGAAGGGCGTCCGCCTGGTGGTCGACACGACGGGGCAATTCCTGGACCCCACGGCGGAACCGGGAGACCCGAAAGGATCCCTGCGGGGGCACCTGGAGGCGGGGGCTGAGAAGGTCATTGCTTCCGCTCCCTTCAAGATCCGTGACAAGAGCCTGCCCATGCCCGAGGATGCGGTTACAACGGTCATGGGCGTGAATGAAAATGATTATGATCCAAGATCCCATCGACTCATTTCAAACGCTTCGTGTACCACCACGTGCCTGGCTCACATGGTGAAGCCCCTGATTGATTTTTTCGGGTCCCAGAGGATTCTTACCGCTTCCATGGCAACGGTTCACGCGGTCACCGGCTCGCAGCAGGTTCTTGACCGCCTTCCATCGGCCGGGGCCACGGACCTGCGGAAAAACAGGAGCATACTGAACAACATCATCCTGACCACCACGGGCGCTGCCAATACCCTCGCGCTGGTCATCCCGGAAATGAAGAGGATCGGCTTTATCGCTGAATCGGTACGGATACCGAACAGCACCGGTTCCCTCGTGATCCTCGTGGTCAATCTGCAGGAGGAGCCTTCCGGAGAGTTCATCCGGCGTGAAATGATCAACGCCGTTTACCAGGATGCTGCCGGGCAGGATGAGCGAAAATACCTCCAGTACACCGAGGAGCAGAATGTCTCCAGTGATATTATCGGGTTGCCCCGATGTGCGACGCTCATAGAGGGGCATGAGACCCATACCAGGACCGCTGAAGTGGAGATCGACTTGGGGAAGATGTGCGACGTGGATGCAGAGGAAAGGCGCGTGGAGAATGCCGGCCATTTCGGCAGGATTGCGATTACCCAGGCGGTGATCTACGGGTGGTACGACAATGAACTCGGCTGCTATGTCAATATGCTCGGAGACCGCACCGTGTCCATCGCAGAGATGATGTGAGCGGACAGGATATGAAGAGCAATGAATAATATCAGGATACTCCCCGAAAAAGTGGCATCTCAGATCGCCGCAGGAGAGGTGGTGGAGCGGCCTGCTTCCGTAGTCAGGGAACTTTTGGACAACAGCATCGATGCGGGAGCCGGGCGCATATTGATCTCCGTTGAGGGGGGAGGAAAACACCAAATCAAAGTGACCGACGACGGGTCCGGAATGTCCAGGGATGATTTGCTCCTCTGTGTTGAGCGGCATGCCACGAGCAAGATCAGGTCTGTCTCGGACCTGTTTACGGTGAGGACCCTGGGATTTCGCGGCGAGGCGCTGCCGAGTATTGCCTCGGTGTCGCGGATGGAAGTAACGAGCCGGCCGGAAAAAGACCTGTCCGGACACACCTTCAGAATTGCGGGCGGAAAATTTATTTCCCTGGATGAGACCGGGTGCCCGCCCGGTACAAGCGTTGTGGTGAGAGACCTTTTTTACAACATGCCTGCCCGGAGGAAATTCCTGCGAAGCCATCGCACCGAGATGGAACATATCGTTGATACCGTTTCCCGGTGGGCGCTGCCGTTTTCCGATATTGAATTCAGACTCGACAGCCACGGGAAAGGGGTGGTGCGCTTTCCTTCGACCGGAGACCAGGTGGTTCGCCTGGCCAATCTCTTCGGGAAAGAAGCGGCGGCTTCCCTGATCGAGACGCGGGAGGAAGGACCGGGTCTGGAAATCAGGGCGTACCTCGCTCCGGGGGAATTCTCCCGCAGCCGGGGGGACCGCCTGTTTGTGTACGTAAACCGGAGAAATATCCGGGACCGGTTTGTGACCCGGGCCGTCCTCGAAGGATATGGAAGGCGCCTCATGAAGGGACAGTATCCGCAGGCCGTCATATTCATAGACATAGACCCGCAGCAGGTGGACGTGAATGTGCACCCGACCAAACAGGAAATCAGGTTTCGTGAGAGCCGTTCAGTATTTCGGAAAATCGTTTCTGCTGTCGAGAAATCACTGTCCAGGGAATTTCAGGCATTTGTGGAAACGGAATTCCCGGGCGCGGGCCCGTCCACCCCGTTAACGGCACGGGAACCGGCTCAGACGGAATTCATTCCCGCATCTCGTCCCCCGGCGCAGGTCGCCGAACCTGCGATCACCAAGGGAATTGATGACCCCGTGATTATCGGGAACTTGGGCGACACCTACATCCTCTGCCAGGCCAGGACAGGTCTTCTCATGGTTGACCAGCACGCGGCCCACGAGCGGGTGGTGTACGAGAATCTGAAAAGAGATTTCGGCCAGGGAACGGTGCAGACCCAGATGCTTCTCGTTCCCCTGAAACTCGAGTTTCCGCTGAAGGATGCGAAGGTACTCGAAAATAAGGGGGAGATGCTTTGCCGTTTCGGTATTTCGCTCGATCATTTCGGCGGCAACACCTTCTTGCTGAGGGAGGTGCCTGCTCTGCTTTCAGGGGTAAAATGGGAAGATTTCCTGTCGGAACTCATCCCTGACCTGGAGAGGGGCGCACTGGAAGAACAGGCGGTGATGGATGGGATATTCATGCTGATGGCATGCCACAGTTCGGTCCGGGCAGGGCACTCACTGACGCATGAAGAGATGTCGCACCTGCTGAGGCAGCTGCTGGAGATGGACCTTCCCTCCAATTGCCCGCATGGAAGACCCATATTTCGGTATCTCACGTATCACGAGATAGAAAGGATGTTCAAAAGAACAACCTAAACCCTTTATGTCGAACAGCAAAAACCAGCTGCCCAAACTTGTCGTCATTGCCGGCCCTACCGCCAGCGGCAAAACCGGCCTGGCCGTGGAGCTTGCACGGAGGTTTAACGCCGAGATCATCAACGCCGACTCCATGCAGGTATATCGGGGCATGGATATCGGAACTGCCAAGCCTGCGGCTGAAGAGAGGAAAGGGATTCCCCACCATCTTCTGGATGTGGTCGATCCCGATGAGGAATATAATGCCTCCCTGTATCGGCTTATGGCCTCCGCTGCGGCCCTGGATATTATCGGGCGCGGAAGGCGGGCCATGGTAGTGGGCGGAACAGGGCTCTACATCAAGAGCCTCCTGGGCGGGCTTTTTGCGTGTCCGCCGTCGGACCCCGGGCTTCGGCGGTCCCTCGCCAGGGAATGGGAATCCGCCGGCGCGCAAGTACTCTACGAAAGGCTGAAGCGTCTGGATCCGCAGGGCGCCCGGAGGATTCATCAGAATGACCGGGTGCGGATCATCCGGGCACTTGAAATCATTTCCCTGACCAAAAAACTTCCCTCCGCGTTGAGCCGCGAACATGGTTTTTCAGACTGCGCGTTTAATACCATGAAGTTCTGCCTCAACCGAGCGAGAGAAGATCTCTACCGCCGCATCAATAGAAGAACTGTCATGATGATAGACGCCGGGCTCGTGGAAGAGACGGAAAGACTCCTCCAGAAAGGGTACAGCCCCCGGCTGAAATCCATGCAGGCCATAGGCTATCGACAGGCGGCGGAATATTTGGCGGGGAAATATTCCTTTGGAGAGATGACAGAGAGAATCCAGAGAGATACCCGGCGGTACGCCAAGAGACAGCTGACCTGGTTTCGGGCGGACCCCGAGTATGCCTGGCTGGAACCGCAGGAGGTCGAGAAATTCGCCCGAAGAATTGAAGTGTTTCTGGGCTGAAGGATTTCGCGGCTTGGTGTCTTGTCATCTGCGAAATAGGATGGTAAAAGAGGATTTGATTGGATCGATATGCCGGGAGGACAATGCATGAAAACCAGGCTCCGGTGCGGAGCGTTGCTTTTCTTTCTGGGCCTACTGTTAGTCCCGTCTCCCTCAAGCGCGGAGATTTACATAGAAAGGTTCGGGAATGGAAAAATAGACTGGTCTAACGGTGTCGTGGAGGCCGTTGGAGTTGCTGCTCCTCCTCTTGAAGCGGCAAGTGCGGCGCAGGCGCGCGCTGTGGCAGTACAACAGGCCACCTCGCTTGCGAGGAAAAACATGCTTGAGATCCTCAGAACACTTCGTATTGACTCCAAACACCTGGCGAAAGACATGGTGCTGAAAAACGGTTCTTTCGACCAGACAGTGAAAGACCTGCTCTACCATTCGG
Organism: uncultured Desulfobacteraceae bacterium; assembly: GCA_964511755.1. Taxonomy (GTDB): domain Bacteria; phylum Desulfobacterota; class DSM-4660; order Desulfatiglandales; family Desulfatiglandaceae; genus B46-G9. Next base: position 8,995 of record CAZEGG010000067.1, read on the forward strand.
AAGAGCTTGAAACAAGCTTCCTGCCTGACAGCAGGGTGAGCACGAGTGTTACCGTGTGCATCAGGGGATCGCTTTCGGATTTGCTTCTGCCGGTGAGTGTTCGTGAAATTCAGCATATAAAGGGCGGACTGCCGAAAAAGACAACTGCTTCGCCGGACCCCGCGGATGAAAAACCATTTACCGGACTGGTAATCGACTGTCGGGGATTGAACGTGAAGCCGGCCCTGGTACCCCGTATCCTGGATGAAGATGGGAACGAAGTGTACGGTCCTGCCACCGTAAACCGAAAATACGCGCTCAAGCAGGGGGTAGCAGGGTATGTGAAAAAACTCGGCGACGCCCTGCGGGATCCGCGGATCGGCGGGAACCCGCTGCGCGTGAAGGCGGTGCGATCAAGCGGTCCGAACTCTTCGGATATTGTCATTTCGAATTCCGACGCCGGAAAAATTATCGGATCTCCTGCAAACCTGAGCTTCCTGGAAGAGGCAGAGGTCATCATTGTTCTGGAATGAGCAAAAAGGAATGGAAAGCTCCGGCGGGAAGCGTATTTCTTCCGATTGGTGGAGGATTGATTATGTACAGGTGGAAAAATCGGCTGCATGATGGTTTCTTTGTCACGGTATGCGCTTTGCTCCTTCTTGCAGGCTGTGCCCAGGAACATATGACCTTGCAGAGCATTCTCGATACGCCGGGCCATCACGCATCCAACGGCTTTCAATTTCTTGCCCGGGGTCACGTGGAAGATGCGGATCGCGAATTTGAAGCGGCTCTCCAACTGGACAATTCATTCTCCCGGGCCCATTCCGGCCTTGCCCTTATCACCGGTATACGAGGAGACTTTCCCCGGGCTTTTCACTTCCTGGAACTGGCGAAGAAATATGCAAAGAACGGAGAAGACAGGGCGACCGTGTCAGTGGCGGAGATGCGCCTGTACACCATGCAGAAAGGGGGGGGCTGGCTGGCTCGTGTGAAATCCTCCTTCGACGATGCCCTGAGAAGCGAACCGGACTGGCCTGAAGCCTGGTATTATCTGGGTGCTGCCTATAAACAGGCCTATAAGTTTCATGAGGCGGAAGAGGCGTTCAACAAGGTGACGGATCTCCATTCCCGGCTTGCCTGGCAGGCCAGGAAGGAATTGAGAGGAGTAAGGAAAATTATCAGAGCGATGCCGGAATCTTCCGTCGGAAAGAGCATTGCAGTAAAGAACGTCATAACGAGGGCCGATACTGCGGCACTCCTGGTTGAAGAACTGAAGCTGGACAAGGTCTACGAGGATATGGTTCGACAGGGAAAAGACCTGCCTTCGGCAGCCGGCGTTCAGAGAAAGACGGGGCTTCCAGCGGTCCCGTATGACGTGAAGGCACACCCGCGGAGATCCGATATCGAGATTGCCCTCCATCTGAACGTAAACGGGCTGGGGCGCTTGCCAGACGGCTCCTTTGGACCGGAGCAGCCGGAGACCCGCGCAGACTATGCCATGATTATGGAGGACATCATGGCGACTATCCGGCAGGACCCGACCTTAAAAAAGCGATTCATCGGGAAGGCATCGCCGTTTTCCGATATTGGGAATGAGGATCCATTTTTCAATGCCGTGATGCTCTGCACAAACGAAACCTCCATTATGGAACCCGGTGCAGGAATCTTCAATCCCGAGGGCTCTGTTTCCGGTGCAGATGCAGTGCTGATTCTTCGAAAACTCAAGGAGGAATTGGGGATCTTCTAAGGAAGTGAGCTAGAGTTCTTTACAGACACGAGGTAACAACGATTGAAACGATCAAGATACTTCCTTTTTATTCTCTGTTGGGTTGGGTTCACGTGCTCATTTCTTTCCAATCCATGTGCGGCTTTTGGGAATGAAAAAGTCCGGGATGAAATCCTTGCGATGGGAGTGGGCAAGATAGTCGAGGGGAACATCGCGGCCGGCAAATCGGAAGCTATTTCAGATGCCATGGGAAAAGCCATGGAAGAGTACCTGATCCTTCGTCTTGGAGAGGCAGAGATGATTAATAATTTCGATGTGTTGGCTAATGAAATCCTCCCGGCCTTCCAAGAAGGGATAGAAAATTTTCATATCCTGGCCGAAAATATGACCGGTGCAGAATACCAGGTCCTCGTCAAGGTGAAAGTGAACACGAAGGTCCTTGACGAGAAATTGAGGTCCAGCGGGTTGGCCCTTGAACAGGCGCCTCAGGGCAAGGTCCTTTTCATGGTCTCTGAAGTTCAGGGAGACAAGATGCAATACTGGTGGAAAGGTCCCGAATCTTTCTCCGTTATGGATCAGGCCGAGGTTATTCTTTACAGGATTTTTCAGGAGCGCGGTTTCCTGCCGATTAATCATACGTTTGGTATCGGAGATCGGCCCCTTTCGCCGGAGTTGAAATCGGGGGAGCTTGATAATTCGAGTGCGCTGAAGTGGGGAAAGATGTTGTCGGCAGACTTTGTGGTTACGGGACAGAGTGTCCTGCAGGATGATACCAGCGCGACGCTGCGGCTGCGTGTGCTTTCAGTAAAAGACAACCTGGTTTTGGGAGAGGGAACCGAGACGAGCCTGAAGGAACAGAGCGCGGAATCAGGCGAAGGAAGCCGCAATCTCCTTGACACGGCCGCGCATAAGCTTGCCGACAGACTGATTCCGTCCATTCTTTCCCTGGGGACGGAAACAGCCAGTAAGATTCAACACATCCGGGTGACGTTAAAAGGGATGCGGAATTACAAGGATTTTATGGACCTGCAGAACTTCCTGAAAGAAGATGTGCCCGGGGTGAAATCCGTCCAGCAGAGCCGCATGAGCCAGGGTGTGCTCAGCGTGGATGTGGATTTTGCCGGCAGCAGAGACCAGCTGCTGCACCGGCTCCTGAATCAGGAAAAACTGCCCCTGAAACTGAGCCTCCAGAGTGCAACGGAGACGGCGATCGTCTTACTGGTGTCCCAATAGACGGAGAAAATGACAGTACCGAATCTGATAACCAGTCTGCGGATCATACTTGTTCCCATATTCGTAATCTATCTCATCCGCGAAGATTTTGCAGCCGCACTGGTTGTGTTCATCATCGCCGGGGTGAGTGACGGTGTCGATGGGCTCGTTGCCCGCCTGTTCAACCAGAAGAGCAGGCTGGGATCCTACCTTGATCCCCTGGCAGACAAAATCCTCCTGGTGGCGGCTTTCGTGGTGCTCTCGGTACGACACTTTATTCCTCCGTGGCTGACCGTGATGGCCATAAGCCGGGATGTTCTCATCCTTCTGGGGGTTCTTATCCTCTTTCTCAACCGAATGGATATCGCCATGCGTCCTTCTCTTCTAAGCAAGACTACCACCTGTCTGCAACTGGGAACAATTTTCGTGGTGCTTTCGAGAG
>CAZEGG010000068.1:0-12255 GCA_964511755.1 uncultured Desulfobacteraceae bacterium
AGGTCGTGAAGATCAACAGTGGTGACCGCCGAAGCAATCCTCTGCTCGTTCTTGTTAGAAACGGGATAGTGAACGAGTCCTATGTACAGGCGCATCAACAAAACGTCCCGATTCCCATTCGCATTCAAGCCCTACCGGCCCTTATGTCCTTATTTTTCAGCGATTTTCTTCAGTTCTTGGAGAATCGCATCATCCTCTCTGGTGAGGACAGTATTGTGAAGAAGATCAGGCCGCTTGTCGAGTGTCCGCTTCAGGGACTGAACCCTCCGCCAGCGGCGGATTTCTTGATGATTTCCCGACAAGAGGACCTCGGGAACCGCTTCTCCCAGGAATACCCTCGGTCGGGTGTACTGCGGGTATTCCAGCAATCCTCCTTCAAAAGAATCCTCCCGGGCCGATTTTTCGCCCCCCAGTACTCCGGGAACGAGGCGGCTTACAGCGTCCATGAGCACGAGGGCCGCCAGTTCACCGCCGCTCAGAACGTAGTCTCCTATGGATACCTCCCTGTCAACACACAGTCTTCTGATTCTCTCATCAATTCCCTCGTAGCGTCCGCAAATGAGGATGAGCTGTTCTTCCCTGGACAGCTCCCAGGCCATGTTCTGGTCAAATTGTTCTCCCTGAGGCGTCAGAAGGAGGACGAGACTTCGCTCACCTACTCTCCGGACCGAACGCAGAGCCCTGTATATGGGGCCGGGCTTCATTACCATGCCGTCCCCGCCCCCGAAGGGACGGTCGTCCGTATTCTTATGAGCGCCCTTTGCGAAGGCGCGTATGTCTGTCACCCCGGTTTTGATCAGATCCCGTTTTGCAGCACGGGCCAGAATGCCTTCGTTGAAGTATCCCTGGATCATTTCCGGGAATATGGTCAGGATATCAAACCTCATGAAGATCCAGGAGACCTTCAACCGGGTGAATCGTCATCTTCCCCGTCTCCAAATCAATAGCCCTGATGATCTCATGCGTGCCGGGGATGAGCACCTCCTCTTGTCCTCTCTTTACCACATAGACGTCGTTGCTGCCCGTGACGATGATATCGCTGATGCGTCCAAGATGTTCTCCCGATTCCAGGAACACCTCGATTCCCAGGAGTTCGTACCAGAAATATTCATCCGTGTCTTTCCGGGGTAATGCATCTTTTCTGACCAGCACCTCTGCATTCCGATATGCTTCCGCCTCTGTGCGGGAAGAGAGCCCTTCCAGTTCCACAACGGAACCGGATTTACCGGCACTTGCGGAAAGCATGGCGAACTCCGTGAGTTTGCCTGATTGCTCCCGTAGAAAGATGCTGCCGGCGTCCAGGAACGTTGTATCCGACCCGGCGTAGGCAAAAATTTTCACCTGACCGCCCAGCCCATGAGGTCGGAGAACTTTTCCCACCAGGAGCAGATTATGATCTGTATTCGGAGCCAACCCTATTCAATTATTTCCAAAACCGACCTTTTGTTAATCTTGGTGGAAGCTGCACTGAGGATCGTCCTCATGGCCCGTGCCGTGCGGCCTTGTTTCCCGATCACCTTCCCCAGGTCTTCCTTGGCTACCTTTAGCTCAATCACAGAAGTTTGCTCTCCTTCTATCTCGGTGACAACCACATCTTCAGGTTTGTCCACCAGCGCTTTTGCTATGTAGGAAATCAAGTCCTTCATCTCGTCTCACCTCCATGTTTGAGTTCATCCGGGTATCACCTCAATTTGCGGCTGAAGGAGACTTTGCTATACCTTGCTTCTTCAAGATCGATCTGGCTGATTCCGTTAACACCGCGCCCTTCTCCAGCCAGTAACGGACCTTGTCCTCTTGAATCTTGATTGTTGCCGGGTCGGTTTTCGGATCGTAATACCCCAGAATATCCAGAAACTTGCCGTCGCGAGGAGCTTCAGAGTCAGCTGCCACTAACCGGTAAAAGGGTTTTTTCTTTGCCCCCATCCTTGTCAACCTGATTCTCACTGCCATAATCCAGTAGTACCCCCTTGTAGTGAAAAATAGCCATTCTTGGACGAAAATCCACTAGCCAAAAAGCGACCCCATATTTCGGTAGCCTTTCTTGGTCAGCCGTTCCATCATCTTTTTTGATTGCGCGAAGTTTTTCAAGAGCCGGTTGACATCCTGGAGAGATGTCCCGCTCCCTTTTGCAATCCGCTTTCTTCTGCTTCCGTTGATAATCTTGTAATTCTTTCTCTCGTCTCTGGTCATGGAACCGATGATCGCCTCGATCTTGACCAGTTCTTTTTCATCGGGCTTGAGTTGTTTCAGCTTTTTCATCTGGCCCATGCCGGGAAGCATTCCGAGTATCTGTTCGAGAGAACCCAGCTTCTTGACCTGTTTCAACTGAGCGGAAAAATCCTCCAGGTCGAATTCCCGTTTCTTGAGCTTCTTCTGGAGCTTTTCGGCTTCCTTGTCGTCAAATTGGGCCTGCGCTTTTTCGATCAGGGAAAGCACATCGCCCATCCCCAGAATTCTGGAAGCCATCCTGTCCGGAAAAAAAGGCTCAAGGGCGTCGAGTTTTTCTCCCACACCCACAAATTTTATGGGTTTTTGTACGACCGCTCTGATGGAAAGGGCCGCTCCCCCCCGGGCATCCCCCTCCATCTTGGAAAGAATAACTCCCGTAATGGAAAGGGCGTCGTTGAAGCTCCCGGCCACGTTGACCGCATCCTGTCCTGTCATGGCGTCCGCTACGAGCAGGATCTCATGGGGGTTTGTCTTGTCCCTGATCCGCTCCAGTTCCGCCATGAGCTCTTCATCAATATGGAGCCTACCTGCCGTATCAAAAATCAGGAGGTCGCAGTTTTCCCTCCCTGCCTTCGACAGGGCGTCGACACAGATATGTTCAGGTCTCTGGGCAGGGACCGAAGGATAGACCGGCACTTCTATCTGGGAACCGAGCTTCTCCAGCTGCTCAATTGCGGCCGGCCGGTAAATATCGGCGGGCACCAGGTAGGGATGCCGTCCCTGCTTTCGAAGATATTGAGCGAGCTTTGCGGCGGTGGTTGTCTTTCCGGAGCCCTGAAGCCCCACCAGCATGATGATATAGGGCGTCTTGCCGGCCAGGTTCAGGTCCTGACGCTCCCCTCCCATCAAACGGGCCAGCTCCTGGTTGACAATTTTAATGAGCTGCTGCCCGGGAGTCAGACTTTCGAGTACCTCCTGGCCGACGGCGCGTGTTCTTATGTCTTCGACGAGGCTTTTTACGACCTTGTAATTGACATCCGCTTCCAGCAGCGCCAGGCGAACTTCCTTGAGAGCATCCTGAACATTCGCCTCAGTAAGCTTTCCCCTCCCGGTTACCTTCTTGAAGACTCGGTTCAGTTTTTCCGTCAGGTTTTCAAACATCACTGGTTCTCAGAACGAAATCTATCATTATTATTTTTCAGCGTGAGATATGTCAATCAAAATCCTGAACACTTCACGACCCACTCATTTTTGCTTATTTTATCACAGCATTGTATTTTTTCCATAAAAAACTTTCGGGCGCTTCCGGTGAGTGCATACCGCCGACCACGCAGGAGTACCGGCGGACCCGCTCTGAAGCCCTTCCGCACCAAAAAATAAGGTTGCCAATACGGCCCATACCCACTAGTATCTCAGGGTCTGAAACCCGGGTTCATAGCCGCGGTCGCATATTTTTTTTCATCGGAAACCCTGGTCCTGAAGGTCGGGTCACAGTCAAAAGCAAGACCGTACCGGAAACCAAGGTGATGAAGTGATCTAGAGTTCTGAGTGACTAAAGCGAGCCAGAGTTAATGGAAGGCTTCGCTCTTTTATTCCATAGAATGGAAAAAATCCTCAACTCTAGTCACTCCAGGCATTTTCGGTCACTCTAGTCATTCTGGAGATACATGGGAAGCAGGCTGCCCGGACAGGGTGAAGGGGATCCAAAGGAAGAGGGTATCATTTTTCCCAGAAGAGGGAGGAATGATCCGGTCCTTGGCCCGGATGTGGTCATTGCCATGGTCCCCGATGCAGTGCGCTACCTGATCAAGAGAACCGAAGGAAAGAGACTTCCGGTGCGTGACATGGCGCTCTCGCACCTGTATAGACCTCGAGGGCAGCTGGGGAAACGGACGAGCATCTCCGGTCCGTTTCTGGGGGCCCCCCAGGCTGTGATCGCCCTGGAGAAGCTCATCGTGCTGGGAGCGAAGCGGTTCTGGGTCCTGGGATGGTGCGGATCTCTCCAGCGGTTCCTGAAGATAGGAGACGTTGTTGTCCCCACATCCGCCGTATCTGAAGAGGGGACGTCGGGCCACTACCCGGTTGGCGAGAGGCCGGCCGAACCGGACAGCCGCCTGACTGAATCACTTCTTCAGTCCGTGAACGGACTCCAGGCGGAATGCGTGGCCGGCCCGGTCTGGTCCACGGATGCTCCCTATCGTGAAACACCGGCAAAGGTGGAACATTACCAGAAGGCGGGGGTGCTCGCGGTTGAGATGGAGATGTCGGCGTTGATGCAGGTGGCGCTTTTCCGCTCAGTGGCGCTCACGGCGATGCTTGTTGTCTCGGATGAGCTGTTCGACCTGCGATGGCACACGGGATTTTCCAGCACCGCAGTGAAAGAAGTAACTCGGGCGGGTGCGGAACTCTTCTTGGAGCTGATCTCGTCCGGGAACCCGGACCACAACAGCGACGAACCTTAGTTCAGAAACGGAGAACAAAGGGCAGTGGGGACGACGATACAGGAAGAAATCGACCGCTTGAGAGAGCTTATCCGGTATCATAACCGCCGCTACTATGTCCTGGATGATCCGGAGATATCGGACGCGGAATACGATCGCCTTTTCCAGACACTCCTTAAACTGGAGCAGGAACATCCCGAACTGGCCACCCCCGATTCTCCCACCCAGCGGGTAGGCGCCGAACCCCAGGAAGCATTCACCCAGGTGAGCCATCGGCTGCCCATGCTGAGCCTGGAAAACGCCTTCGACGACCAGGCCATCAGAGATTTCGACGGCAGGGTCAGGCGATTCCTCAGAGGAGTTGATTCCGTTCAGTACACGGTCGAGCCGAAGATGGACGGCCTTGCCGTGGAGCTGGTATATGAAAAGGGTATGCTGGCGGTTGCTTCGACCCGAGGGGACGGGTACACCGGAGAAGACGTGACCCGGAACGTAAAAACCATACTGGCCGTTCCCCTCAAACTCAAGTCCTTGAGCGGGCAGCAGCCGGTCCCTGATCTCCTGGAAGTACGGGGGGAGATCTACATGGAAGTCGGGGCCTTCAGGGCCTTGAACAAAGAGAGGACGGCCCACGGTTTCCCTCCTTTTGCCAACCCCAGAAATGCAGCTGCGGGCTCCCTCAGACAGCTTGACCCGCGGATAACCGCGAGACGCCCGCTGAACATGTTCTGCTACGGGATCGGTGAACTCAGTAGCCGGATCTTTGAAACACAGTATGAGTTGATGCTCGGCCTCCAGGATTGGGGACTGCGGGTAAACAGGCCCCATATCCGGATCTGCGATGCCGTTGAAGAGGTAATAGCATACTGTCGCCGGTTGGAAGAGACGCGGGACCGGTTTGCGTTTGAAATTGACGGCGCCGTGATCAAGGTCAACCGGCTCGACCTCCAGGCAAGGCTCGGAGAAAAGACCAGGAGCCCGAGGTGGGCAACCGCGTTCAAATTCAAGGCCGTCCAGGAGACTACCAGGATCCTGCAGATTGAGGTCCAGGTGGGGAGAACCGGGGCCCTCACGCCGGTGGCGCACCTGGAGCCCGTGGAAGTGGGCGGCGTGGTGGTCAGGAGGGCAACCCTTCATAACCAGGATGAGATCACGAAGAAAGATATTCGTGAAGGGGACACGGTCGTTGTTCAGCGGGCAGGGGACGTCATACCGGAGGTGGTGAAGGTTGTCGTATCGCGCCGGAGCGGTGATGAAAGACCGTATGTCATGCCCGAGACCTGCCCCGTGTGCGGGTCCAAGGTGCAGAGAAAACAGGGGGAGGCTGTTTCCCGGTGTCCGAACCCCGGATGTCCGGCACAGATCCGGGCGTCATTGCGGCATTTCGTGTCAAAGGGGGCCATGGATATCGACGGAATGGGAGACAAGATACTGGGGCAGCTCCTCGACCGGAAGATGATCCGTGATGAGGCCGATATCTATGCGCTGTCCTTTGAGGACCTGCTCAAGCTGGACAAGATCGAACAGAAATCGGCCACAAACCTGATGCGGGCCGTCCGGGAGAGCAGGCATCCGTCCCTCGACAGATTCATCTATGCCCTGGGTATCAGGCATGTGGGAGAGCACGTGGCGCAGCTCCTGGCAGATCATTTTCAGACCCTGGAAAATTTCATGAATGCCGGCAGGGAGGCTCTCCTTTCGATAAAGGGAATCGGCGAGGAGATTGCGGACAGCGTCCTCTCCTACGAGGAAGATCCCGCCAACCGCCGACTGATAGAGCGCCTTCTTGCTTCCGGGGTTGCGCCGGAGATAATGGCTCCTTCCCGGCCTTCGCCGATTGCGGGCAAGACTTTTGTCTTGACCGGTTCCCTTGAAACGCTTAAACGAGAAGAAGCCAAAGATCGGGTTGCAGGTGTGGGGGGAAAGGTTTCCGCTACCGTGAGCAGGAATACGGATTATGTGGTAGTCGGGACGGCTCCGGGTTCAAAGCTGGAGAAGGCGCGGAAACTTGGGCTAACGATCATAGATGAGGCTGCCTTTTTGAATTTGCTGGAGGCATCACATGGATAATCTTCGTGTCAGACTGAATATCGAAGGGCGGGTCCAGGGTGTCTGGTTCAGGGATTCCACGCGGCGCCGGGCAACCGAGTTGGGCGTGACAGGTTGGGTAAGGAACCGTCCGGGAGGCAGTGTGGAGGTCCTCGCCGAGGGCTCAGAGGAAGCGGTCAAGAGGCTGATCGCCTGGTGCCACGACGGTCCATCTGCCGCCAGAGTGGATCGGGTGAAGGAGCGGTACGAACCTTGGGCAGGTGAATTTGGATCATTCGATGTCATCTACTGAATCTTTGGTCACTGGCAAACAGGAATTCATGTCTGGGCCGGGACACCGCCGGAAGGCCACACTGGAAAGGGAGAGAGAAAGGAAAATCATGAAGAGAAGCGCTTATTGGGCCGCCGGATTCCTGCTTTTGATCGCGTTTGGTTTTTTCTGGGGCTGCAGTTCGAACCATTTCCTGTTAACGGAGCTGCACACGAGCAACCCTGTGCTCGCAAAGCGGGTGGAAGTGGTTCCTTTCATAGATGAAACCCATCTCGGGGGCGGTCTCGGCGCTAAATTCACCGAAGAATTTGTCTCAAGGTTGAAGAAAATCCCCTCCGTTGTTCTTGCCGAGAAACCCCTCGACGTCTCCAAGCCGAGCGATGATATGAAGTCCCCCCGTTTCGGGATCGTGACGCCGAAGGACTATATCCGGAAAGCAGAGGATCGGGGAATGAATATCCTGATCACCGGGGTGCTCAACCCGATTGACGTCACCATGAAGCGTGCCGGTATCTGGCCGTTTCGAAAGAACTCCTACTTTCAGGAAATCTCAATGGTCGTAAATCTCATCGATCTGAGCAGCGGCGCGGTAATGTTGACGCGGCTGGAGTCCAAGACATTTTCCAGCTCAGAAGAAGACTTTGCCGGCAATGAGAAGGAATTCATGGAAGAGCTGCTGAATAAACACATGCCTGAAATTCTGAAAAAAGAGGTATCGGCAATTTCAGATGTCCTTGAAGACATACCCTGGGTTGGGAAGGTGCTTTCCGTTGAAGGCGACACCATCAGGGTTGACGGCGGGCAGGACATAGGCGTGAAGGGGGGCCAGGTCTTTCGGGTATTTTCTCAAGGGGAGTCGGTCCCGTCGCTGAGCGGTCGTCTCTATCCTGTCAGGAGCAAGGAGGTGGGACGGATCGAGATTGTCTCGGTGGGAGATACGGACTCCGTGGCAAAGCCCGTTTCCGGCGGGCCTTTCGCGGCCGGGCAGCCGATCCTCCTCAAGGACTAGCCTGTTTCCATCCATAAATGAGGTTCACCCTGTTCTTGTGCACCTTCATCCAGGCGCAAGGCCCACATACGGGATAGGGCCTTTTTCTCCGGTTCCGAGTCTCCCGGGCTGGTATTTTTTTGCGACTTATCAGCGTGGGATAGCTACCCCCTCCGCATTCTCGACTTCGTCGAGCTGCGGGTTCCCCCACTGATAAGTCGCAAAAATACGAAGCCCTCCCGCCAGTCACTCCGAAAAAGGACCTATCTCGTATGTGGGTAAGCCAATCCATAACCGGCAGAGTGTGCTTTAGCCGGGTGAATCTCATTTATGGATTGGAAATTCGATCGGGCTCAAGAATTTTGTGGGCCTCGCACTAGCTTACCATTTCCCGGGCGTGCGCCAATGCCTGGGGCGTGATCTTGCGGCCTGCCAGGAGGCGGGCTATTTCTTCTACCCGCTCGTTTTCATCGAGCTCGGAGATAGATGTCTGCGTCCGGCCGTCGACGACGTTCTTTCTCACCTGGAAGTGAGTGCTCGCCTTGCTGGCAATCTGGGGCAGGTGAGTGATGCACAGGATCTGATGAAAGCGGGCAAGGCCTGCCAGTTTTTCTCCTACGACCTCCGCCGTGGCGCCCCCGATTCCGGCGTCGACTTCGTCGAAGATAACCGTTTCTACCGACGCGCTCCGCGCAAGGATGCTCTTGAGCGCCAGCATGATTCGTGAAAGCTCTCCGCCTGAGGCTATTTTTGCGAGCGGCTTGAGGTCTTCTCCGACATTGGGGGACAGCAGGAATTCCACCTGATCGAGCCCGTCGCTCCGGAGCAGGGAGGGGGCATCCGGGGCGCCCGGATTTTTTTCCTCGGCGTCGAGAAATGCCACGCGGAAACGCGTGTCCGGCATATTGAGGTCGTTGAGTTCCTTTTCGACCGCCTTTTCCAGGTGTTGCGCCGCCTTCTTCCGTTTGTCTGAGAGCATGCGTGCCGCGTCGAGGAGTTCCACTTCCAGGGAAGAGAGGCGATTTTCCAGCTCGATCTTCCTCTCCGCCTTTTCATTTTGCTCATCCATCGCCGTCTCTGTCTTCTCCCGGAATGCACGTACATCGGCAAGGGTGGGACCGTACTTCTTCTTGAGGCGGTTCAGGATTTCCAGCCGTTCCCGGACCGCCTCAAGCCGCCGGGGATCCGATTCAATGGTTCCCTGGAGGTCCCGCAGGGACATGGCTGCTTCTTCCAGGACTATTCTGCATTCGGCGAGGGTTCGTGTGATATCTCCCAGGCGGTCATCTATCCGGGCGGCCTTCTCCAGCCTCTTGGCGCAGTCGAACAGCCCGGAGAGCAGGGACTGGTCGCTTTCGTACAGTTGATGGTAGGACTGGGAAATGGTCGTGAGGAGTTCGTCGGCATGTTCCAGGAGCACTTTCTCTCTACTCAGAGAGGCGTCTTCATCTTCCTGGATCCGGGCGCCGTCAATCTCATCCCGCTGAAAGCGCGCCAGTTCCTGTTTATCCCGCATGTCTGCAATCTCTCTCCCGAGTTTACGGATCTCTTCATGCAGGGCTTGACGCCTGTTGAAAACAGCGGTAACCGCCTCTCTGTCGGCAACAAGGCCCCCGAATTCATCGAGGATGGAGAGGTGGCGATCCTGCTGCAGGAGTCGTTGGTGTTCATGCTGGCCGGAAATACTGATCAGGTGGTCCCCCAGTCCGGAGAGCATTTGCAGCGTGGCCATGGTCCCGTTGATCGATATCCTGTTTCGTCCCTCCCTGTGGAGGGACCGCCGGATCACCAGTTCACCATCAAAGGGAATGTCGAGGTCACGGAGCAGTTTGTCGAGATGTCCCGGTGAAGGAATAGAGAAAAGTGCCTCCACTTTGGCTTCCGGGCAGCCGGTACGAATGAGGTCCCCGGAGGCACGGCCCCCGAGGATGAGGTTCATGGCGTTGATAATGATGGATTTGCCCGCACCGGTTTCTCCTGAGACAATGTTGAGACCGGAGCGAAAGGAAATGTCCAGATGTGCGATAATCGCGAAATTGGATATGGTCAGTCGAACCAGCATGAGTTTTACCCGGGCGTAGGGCGCAGGGCATAGGGCTTAAGGCCGTCACTCCCGCGTGTCACTTTCGTAAGAGCAAATTCCTGTTAAGAAAGGGTCTAAGTTCTTGTTGCAGCTGCACGAAATGTCAAATTCTGACATCCCAATGTCAAATCAATGACAAATGGCAAATTATCAAATGAAAGAGAAACTTGCATCGCTGTGAGTTGCTCCGTCGTCTTCTTCTTCCCGCTTTATCCTTTTCCCTTACGCCCTACGCCTTACGCCTGCATTCATTGATTCCACGTCACCCGGAGGACTTCCTGGTAGGTGGTCACGCCTTCCAGTAATTTTCTGAGGGCATTTTCCCGGAGGGTGATCATGCCTTCGGCCTCGGCCTGCCGCTTCAGATCCTCGAGACTCACATTCTGGACCACCAGTTGTTTGAATGCGTCGCTGAAAGGAAGCACCTCGAAAACGGATGTCCTTCCGAGATACCCGGTTTCACGGCATTTGATGCATCCTTTTCCCCGCCAGAGTTCGGTGACTTCTTCTTCCCCCAGATCGATCCCCATGGCTGCCAGTTTTACGGGATCGATCGGAAAAGACTCTCTGCAGTGGGGGCAGATCTTTCGAACGAGGCGCTGGGAAAGCACCCCCACCAGGGTCGCCTGGATCAGGAAGGACGGGACCCCCAGATCCAGGAGACGCGTGATGGCGGAAGGCGCGTCGTTGGTATGGAGGGTGGACAGGACCAGGTGGCCGGTGAGGGCCGCCTGGACGGCATTTTGGGCGGTTTCAAGGTCCCTCATTTCCCCGATCATGATGATATCGGGATCCTGTCTGAGGATGTTTCTGAGAATGGTGGAGAAAGTGATTCCCACCACCGGTTGTACCGCGATCTGATTGAAGTCCTCGTGGACCATCTCTATGGGATCTTCCACTGTCGTGATGTTGATTTCCGGGGATGAAAGATGCCGCATGGCGGAGTACAGGGTGGTGGATTTCCCGCTCCCGGTAGGACCGCAGACCAGGACAATCCCGTGGGGCATGCCGATAAAGCGCCTGAAACGGGCAAGATCACCTTTGGTGAAGCCGAGACCCTCCAGGTCCTGGAACAGGATATCCGGGTCCATAATCCGCATCACGATCTTTTCACCGAATGCTACCGGGACCGTGGAGACCCGGATTTCGGCCTCAACCCCTTTCCTGGCCGTCTTTATCCTGCCGTCCTGGGGCCGTCTCTTCTCTGCCATATCGAGCCTGGAGAGGGTCTTGATGCGGCTTACCATGGCCGAATGGACATTTTTCGGCAGCTTATACACGGTGTGGAGGACACCGTCTATGCGCATTCTGACGATGCTGGAATTTCTTTTGGGTTCCAGGTGCACGTCACTTGCACGCTGATCAAAGGCGTAGTTGAGGAGATGATTTACGGCGTTGACGACGTGCTGGTCATCAGAGGGCAGTTCCTCGGAAGATTTCAACTTCACGTATTGTTCCAGGTTCCCCAGGTCTACCGGCAGGCCGGAAAACTGGTTTTCCGCGCCCGCGATGGACCGCCTGAAACCGAAGAATTCATTAATGAGCCGCAGGATGTCGGTCTTGGAACTGACCACCACACGCACCTTCATGTGGCTGACCCGGCTGATATCCTCAATGACCTCCAGGTCGAAGGGGTTGGGCGTCGCCACGATCAGACAGCCGTCGCGCACGTCGATGGGCAGGACAAGATGCTTGATGGCAAACGAATGCGGGATGGTTCCCGTTACCAGGTTGAGGTCAAGTTCCAGGGGATCGATCTTCCGGTATGGGATCTTCCAGTGCTCGGCGAGGGTCTGCACGATGAGGTCTTCGTCCAGGGGGCGAGCTGGGTCGTCGGCCCTCTTGAGATCCAGAGAGGCGATCACGTCCACGATAGTGACCGGGATGCTCGGAACAGATCCTTTTGAATCGGGAGATTGCGGCGGCTGCTGGCTCGCCTCGATTTTTCTCCTCACACCGGCGTGTTTTCCGAGAATCTCTTTCTGTTGTGCGGGAGAGATGATTCCTCTGTCCAGTAGGATCCGGCAGATTTCCTTTGCCGGGAAGGAGCGGTCCCAATTTTCCCGTTGATTCACCTGCTGTTACCTCTTCGATTGACTGGATTTGTTTCCCGATTGAGTGAGATCCTACCACCTCGTCTTTTCCATGCAAAGTGTTTTTTAATGCATTCCGCGTGCCACTCGTCTCCATGCGTATGGAGAAAATCGGGTGGGGGACCCGGGCCACAATATCATTTTGGCCTTTCCGGGCATCC
>CAZEGG010000069.1:0-12247 GCA_964511755.1 uncultured Desulfobacteraceae bacterium
ACGATGATCCCCAACCAGTTGGACGTCAGATTGCTGTAATGGAACCTGGTTCCCGGATCGCTGACAAGAGGAAATGCTTCTATGAGAGGTGGATAGTGACCAGATAAAAGACCCTTCCAAAAATCAGGATGGCTCTCCTCCCGAGGATATCCGGCGCGCATTTGCAACAGATGCCGGATTGTGATCTGCTTCTTCCTTAGATCAGTAATCTTGTCGGCGACTTCCGGGAAGAAATCTATCATCTTCTGATCCACGCTGGACAGATAACCTTGTTCCAGCGCAATTCCGACTAATGCCGATGTAAAGCTCTTTGTCACCGACTGTAATCGGGCTTTTTGCTCAACCGAGCCTTCATTAAAGTACCTTTCAGCAATCAGACAGCCGTTCTTGATAACCAGCAGTCCAAAGAGGGTTGGCAACCCACTCGCTTCGAGATAGAGGTCCGCCACAAGCATCGGATCCAACCCCTGCTCTGCAGGCGTCGAGATCTTCCAGTCGTCTCTGGATAGTGGTTTGTATACAACCGCTTCCAGCTCCTCGGTCCGAGGTCGCAGCATCTGCGCAATCTTGGGACGAGTCGTTCTGATCTGCTCGTAGTCCAGTTTAAGTCCCAGCGGCCCAAGGGCTTTTCCGAGACTGTCGTAGATGCCTTTGACATCATCAAAAGGAGCTGCGACGGATTCCAACACAGTATCTCCGGCGTTGTTCCTAAGATACTTGTTGGCACCTTTGTCCAGCAGAGCCTTAACGATCTCTGTGCGACAGAGGAAGGCGGCGACATGAAGCGCTGTTGACCCTTCGTTGTTTCTTGCGTTCAAATCAGCCCCGGCCTCAATCAAGGCTTTGGCCGCGTCAGTCTTGCCGAATGTTGTCGCAATGATCAGGGGAGTGGACCCATACGCATCTTTTTCATTCAGGTCCGAACCGGCCTTAATGTGCTGCCGAATGGCTTCAGTGTTTCCCTGAAGGGCTGCCAAGTTGAGACTTACACCAAGCGGCTTTGAGTGATGACCTTTCTCCTCATATGAGTTTGCCGTGGTTCCCCAGCCGGCAACCATAAAGAGTGTGAATATAAGCATTGCTCTCGTGGCTGTTCTCATGTCTCCCTCCTCCCAAGATGGATCAATATGTGGTTCGGACAGGGAAGGCCCAGAAAAACGAAGCCCCACGTCTCATCTAAGAGAGGCGGGGCCTTTCATGTCCTTTCAGTCACCTTCATGGTCTTACCCTTGTTTTGAGGGTTGGCCGGAGATTCCTGCAATCAAAAGTAAAAGCACCTTAGTCGTTTAGATTAGTTATGTCAATTGTTCAAGATGTTACGGTCTCAGGGGGGCAAGGTGGGATTACACAACTTGCCATGACATGCACATCTCGTACGGTCTTTGCCATTCAGGGTATTATTCTCTTATCACAAGGTTGAGGAGGGCTGTGATCTATAGCAGTATCACAGGTCTTGCCGAGATACGGTCTATCCCATATGTTGTGTTTACCGTCACGATGCCATTGTTTCAAGAACGTTCAGTCGATCTCCTCGAGGAAAACCGGCATATTTATTTGAAGGTCTTGGCCGGATCAGTTCAGATCAGAACTTCACTACCACGCATGAGGAGATTATGATATTAAGAAAATTGGATTCAAAAAACTTGACTTATTTTACTTATTAGATTATTATAAAACGATTAGTAATAATATTGCAAATATGGTGTTTCTTTTCTTCAGGACAACCTCAACAAACAAAAGCAAGAGATTCGCTCCGGAGATAATTACGACATCGTAGGAAGCCATTACGTAAATAGTTTTTTGGCTTATTTCAATAACTCAACCCTAAGAAAGGGCCTCCACATGAAGAAACTGCTCAAGATGCCTTAACCATGATCTCGATGGGACGTTTTTAGTCTGTTGGGTGCTTTTGCAGTACCTTAAGGCTGCAAAAGGCAGAATATCCTTTTTCTTCCTTCCTCTCAAAGAACGTAATCCTATCATCATGTTCTTAACTTTCAGCCGCATCTTACGATCCGAGCAGCTTCAATTTTGTCAGACAGCAGCAGTACTACCGGTAATTTCTGGAACGAAATGGCGTTCATTTTTGGAAATGGCCCCTGTTTTATGGAATAGAGAAACTTGACATCCTAATTTTTTCAAGAATTGCAAACCATTTAACACATAGAAATGAGGAATAATGAAGGAAGGTACGCGAAATCAATTAGAAGCAAAACTCAAGAAGATGCTTAATGATTTTGATCAGGCAAAGGATCGGGAAGGGAAGGCAATATCTCAATTAGGTACCGGCAATATTATTCGCCGTAGGAAAGGTGAAAAAGACAAGCGCTTTGGCATTTGCAGGGAACCCGAATTGTGTGCCGAAACGGCGGTATGACGAGGCATGAAAAACCATGGGCAAAACGGAAGAATCAAGGAAGCCGGTTCCCATAATGTTTTCTATAATTAGAAGGAGATCAGAATGAATATCTACGTAGGCAATCTATCGTATGAAGTGAGCGAAGAGGATCTAAAAGAGGCTTTTCAGGCTTTCGGCACAGTCGAAAGCGTCCGGATTCTGACAGATAACTACTCGGGCAGATCAAAAGGATTTGGATTCGTGGAGATGCCCAATAATGCCGAAGCGCAGTCGGCGATCGACGGCCTGAATGATAAGGAGCTTAAAGGTCGCGCGCTAAAAGTTAATACAGCTCGCCCTCGCACCGAAAACCGTCATGGCAGAGGAGGATCCGGTGGCGGGAGAAGAGGCGGAGGCCCAGGCGGAGGACGGCGTTTTTAATAAACCGGATCGAGAAGAACAGTATACGACTGTAACTGAATCAGCACAAAACAGGCTTGCTGTTCTCATTGACGCAGACAATGCCCAACCCTTGATCATGGAAGGGCTTCTGTCGGAGGTCGGCAAGTACGGCGTTGTCAGCGTATAGCGCATATACGGCGACTGGACGACACCAACTCTGATCGGAGACGATCTCTTCGGCCGGCATGATCGGGCGTTCGTACATCAAGGCGAAATGATTGCACTTGCACCCTTCCTTGCTTTGAGCTTCGAAAAATAGGCGAGCTTAACCGATAATGACTATTGGGGAAATACGAGCCGTGTCTTCGGGGTTTGAATACCTAAAGGCACGCCGTTAAGATGAGGGGGTTCTTATTTTCAGAATTTGGCCTTGAATAGGATAAGGTCTTTTTATAGACCGGTCCCAGACTTCAGCTGTCATTTCTTTAATAAACCGCCTGCTTACTTTCGCAAAACTCGATCTCCCGGGATCAGCGATAACAACGCTTTGGACCCCTTCACCGAAGGCGCGGTAAATGAGAGCGCTTAATGAATCGGCCAAAGAGTCCCAAAAGCAGATATCCGCACCAATCAAGACATCAACGCCTCTCAACTGAGCACCCGTCAAGTCATCAAACCCCAGGTTCACGGTAGAGGTTTGAACGTGGTTTATCAAGGTGTGAATGCGCAGAAATGGAAAGACTTCCTTATCGATGTCCACGCTAATTATTTGGGCTCCATGGTTCTTCGCACAGTAGATGCCTGCCAGTCCCCAACCACACCCCACTTCCATAACGCGCGCACCTCTTCGCAAGCCTAGACGGCTTAAGAAATCCATCAACAACCAGCTTGAAGGCCAAAGCCTAAAGCCATGAAAGGATGCTGCGTGTGTGCGCTTCAGTCTCCGAATGATGTGATGACGTGGACGAAAAACGCGTAACCCGTATTCCCTGACCTCGCTCTTCTGATCAAGCCCCAAACCATCGCCCTCATCCCTGGAAAATATCTCCATGCCTGGTTTCCTCGCACTATCCGAAGCAGCCGGTTATAGTTCTTAAGAATGTTTTTGGCTTTCTCATTCTGGCTAACGGATGAGATACTATCCAACTCTTATGCTCGCTTGCCGGTCCTGATATGTTCGATGTTTTTGCTGGCTGAAGCCTTTTCTTAACTGTCGTTTCCCTATTTGGAAATCAGATATGTTTCTGGCGGGAGATGGCTTCTCCTCGGGTTTGAGGGGGCTCAAAAGGGTTTCATCCGGGAACACACAATTCAGCGAGTGTCCAAGGTATTTCTCGATAGGGGGAATGTAAAAAGAATCCTGCTCACAGGCAAAACTCACAGAAATCCCCATGGCGCCGGCGCGACCGGTGCGTCCAATACGATGTACATAATCTTCAGGGTCCCGAGGCAGGGTAAAATTCACCACGTGACTGATACCCTCGATATGGAGGCCTCGCGCCGCAACATCTGTAGCCACCATGGCTCGAATTTTGCTGTTGCGAAAGTTCTCAAGTGTTTTGATACGCTGTTTTTGGGGTATGGCTCCTGAAAGAACTGCACAGGTAATGCCGCATTTTTTGAGTCGAGCTGCCAAATAGTTGGTTTGATCCTTACGATTAGTAAACACAAGGATTCGTTGCAGGTTCTGCTTGATAATCAAATTCACCAAAACTGGAAATTTTTCTTCAGAGGTTACAAGATACACCAACTGATGAATAGATTCTGCCGCCACTTGAGTCGGTGTGATCTCCACATGCACGGGGTTCTTGGTCCATTGTTCAGCCAGCCGTTCCACTTCGGGTGTTAACGTGGCGCTGAAAAACATAGTCTGTCGCTTATCTTTAGGAGGTGTGCTGTGAACGATTTTTCGCACATCTGGAATAAACCCCATGTCGAGCATGCGATCGGCTTCATCAATGACCAGGATCTCAATTTTGCAAAGTTCCACTCGCCGTTGTTTTTGAAAATCCAACAATCGGCCGGGTGTCGCAATCATAATATCAGTGGTCTTTCTTGTTAAGGTCCGTTTTTGTCGATCATAACCCACTCCACCCAAGACAGCTAAGGTTTGAATGCCGGTGTACTTCCCCATTGCCAGAGCATCTTTTTCGAGTTGCAGCACGAGCTCACGTGTGGGAGCAAGGATCAAAACCCTCGGCATCCCGTGCGACCTTTCATCTGGTAGGGGTTTTCTGATCAAATGGTTATATATAGCGATAAGAAAGGCAGCGGTTTTACCGGTTCCGGTCTGGGCCTTACCGGTCGTATCCGAACCAGCAAGGGCCTTGGGGAGAAGCTCCTCTTGAATCGGTGTGCAGTATTCAAAGCCCTGATCGGCAATTGCATGCATAATTTCCGATGCCAGGTCCAGATCATGAAAACGCACCTTGGATTTGTCAGGCAGTACTTCAAACTGGGAGATATCCCACGCGAGGTCTAAATTGCTCTCTGTTTGGCAGTTAGTCCTGGAAGCGTTTCGCTCTTTCCTCGGTTGCCGGGCCGGAGGTCGCTCAGAATGGTCGGCCCTGTCGCTGGTTTTTGAATGACGTGGCTCACGGCTTTTGGGCGCCTGCTTTCTTCTGGTTGTGGATTGATCTTTCTCAAATAGTTCTTTAAACAACTGGTTTCCTTTCTTAGGTTGCAATGTTTCATCTGGATTGTGGGTCTAATCGAACCCCCCTCTGCACCGCAAACGGGAGCAAAGAATACATGTTTTTTGGTAGCTCTGGCATGCGGATGCGCCCTAAACTGCTAATAGACGCCAGGGATGAGGACTTCCTGAGGTCAAATAAATCGGCACGTCTAATGCACGGGTTGGCTCTGCGCTATCAGTACGCTCTTGGGGTAGATTATATAATATTTAACTAATATTTTAAATCCTTAATGAGCAGAAGTCAATTTTTTTATTTTCATGTATTTTTCCCTAGTTTTGCGCATACTATGGGCAGAATTTCGACTTAATTGACAAAAAATCAGCGAAGTTGATTCCGGTTGCTCTTGTTCATCATCCAGGTATAAATTCAGCAGGCTTCAAATCGCTGAAGGAGGGTGATCATGGCACCTTTGACAGACAACAGGCTCAAAAAGGACCTTCGGCGGTGAGGGAAGGTACTATCAGCTCAACATGCTCAGTATAAATAAGGTCGTCCCCATTTACCCAGGCTGTGGTGATGGAATATTAGTTCTTTTTCGACAGGAGGAAATCACATGACCTTGAGCCGTTGCCCGCCGCGGAAAAACCAAACAGCTCATCGATCTCATCGAGCAGGTAGGGATAGATCTCTTTGTCTGCCTCTTTCAGTTTTGCAGGAAACGAGGCTGGAACAGATCCCTTTTTGATCGATAGAGCCTGAAGCTTATTGACAATGAGATGCCCCTTAACTAATTGGGGACAGCTTTCCGTGCATCTCTGGCACCCAATGCAGAGCCAGATCATGGGCGACATCAAGAGTTCTTCTGACAGTCCGAAGTTAGCCATACGAAAAACCCATTGTGGGTCGAAGACGCTGCGTTCGTAGAATACCGGACAGGCCCCGCTACAAGTGCTACAGGTGAAGCAAGATCTCGTTTCCGCCTCTTTTACAACTTCTTCCAGTGAAGAATTCAAGCGGGAGGAAAATCCCAAAAGGATCTTTTCATTCGTGGGCTTGACTTGCGTCCGTAGCAATTCCTCCCACTTTGTCTTTGAGAGTGACAGCTTCTGATTCTTCAAGCAGCACCATGCTGCGTACCAGCGTACCCTTTGAAACCTGCGGAAAAGCCCATCAAAGCGGCGAAATGTTTCATAAGAAATGAGTTTTCTAATAAGGGTTTCCTGGCGAACCCAAGTGATGAGGGCGGCCGGGTCGACGCTCATAGGGCACACATCCCTGCACCGATTGCAGGATTGGCAGTACCAAATCGAAGGCTCCGACAGCAATTCGTCGATAAGACCGAAGTTGGCCATTCGGACGATCTTCAAAGGATTGAGACGGCTGGTTGCGATGTTTACGGGGCATTCGGTCACGCACGATTGACAAGTCCAGCACATCCGGATCTTGGCTTGGGCTCTGCTTTCGATCTGTTTCTTCCCCTGGGGGTCGAAGTGCAATAGGGATTCCATTTCAGATACGTTTAACGATTGATGAATGGGCAACCAAAATTGCAAAAGGACGATGGCTTTGAAAAAACTCATCAAAGCCGTCGTCCCGGTGAATACGAGATCAGTGCCACTCCCCGGACACGGACTCGGGATGCGGAGGGACGCCGGAGTTCAGAAACTCACTCGGTGAAGTGATAAGAACTTGCCTTTTTTGGGCTCGGAGTTTAGGGGATTCCGCCTTGTGTGTCAAGGGTAAAGTGGACGCATGACGTAGTAATCCTTCGATTTATCTGAAAATCGGATTAATAGAAGGAGGACATTCAGAGGCGGAAAAGGGTTCACCTCATAAATCTTGTGGATCACCCGTCCCGGTTCTTCCCGTCCCCTTTTGATGATTCGTCTGATTCTGGAATGCAGGGTATCCATTCATCCTGGTTTTGTTTTTCCTCCTTCCCCGGCTGACATTGCCGTGATAACCATAATACCTGACCATCTGCTCCCCCTTGTTCGGGACATGGGAGCACCTGGCTGCCAACCATTCGAGGGCGTCAACGATATTCTCCCATTTTTGCGTCTTTGGACCGCTAAAGGACCTTGGATTCCTAACCGAAATTCAAATCAATGTAGACTGACATGTCAAAGCTTCTTTTCAGATCAGAGATCCTCTGATTCCCTGTTGACATAGCTTGCCGCGACATCAGGATTTGAACACGGCAAAAACAATGTGATATGGCTGAGACATTCCTTGTTGCCACTGATCGAAGATCTCCGTTTCACGATTGAATTACAGCGAGTCGAAGTGCCGCGGGCCTCTGCACGCGGGGCCCCAAGCTCCTTTTTACGGTGTCCGCCTTTTTATTGAATGAGAAATACAGCATTCACCCTGTGGACAGGAGGGGCGAAGGAGGATCAGGCTAAGTAGTGGGAGGCATTTTCTGGGATTCTCGGAGGTCCGCGCCTTGCACCATTTGATTCTCCTGTTGCCAATCTTGGCGCTGGGTCTTTTCTTCGCTTTTAGATGGCCGATCGCGCTGATCCTTTACTTGCCGATCTTGCTCGGGAGCCTTGCGGCCTTTCTGAAAGTCCTTCACGCGCAACGCCAGCCGAGGACGACCGCCGAAGAAGCCATGGTCGGCGCTAGTGCCGTCGTCATCGAAGTCCGGGAGGGCGAGGCATTGGTTGAGTACCAAGGCGAGATCTGGCAAGCCGTTTCAGCCGTGCCTCTGCATCCGCACGAAGAGGTCCTCATCCAGGCAGTTAACGGCCTCCGTTTGACGGTTATACCCCGCGCAAATCCTTCTCCCGAAAAGGAGTCTCCATAGACCTGCTGCTTGAAGGGATGACTTGCCCCCTTTTTAAACGAGTCCAACTTAAGTCAGTATTCTTGATTCTGGACACAGGAGGGAGATCAGGAAGACCAGCCAGGCGCCTGATTTCAGGTCAGTCTGTCACCGGTCAGTGCCTGACGAGATCAACACAAAGGATATGGAGAGGGGGAAATTCGTTATGTGTCAAGATTGCTGCCCAGGCCGGGATCAATAGGGACAAGATTGTCAGAGCCCTATACATCCATCGGGAGGAGTGATACCGCGGCTCGATTGGAGAGACAGGGACGGGGAGGTCAGGTCAGTGGACCGGGCACTTCGATTTCTGCTGGGAATCCGGGGTTTCGAACGCTGACAGCACCTCATGGAGACGCTCGGCCTCTTCCCGAACCGTGTCGGACCAGTGGCGGCGCTCATCGGGCGACATGGCCTCCGTATCCGCCTGGCCAATGACGGCCCGAAGGGCGCGGCTGAGATCGCCGGCAGAATCGATAGCGTCCGCCAACGCGGCCTGCATGGCGTTGATCTGGGCGGCCTCGGGCTTGAGAAAGTCGTACTTGCGCAGGCGTACTTCACGGGTCAGATCTTTTTGCCGAATCCGCTCGAGGGTATGTCCGAAGTTGATGAGGGGACCGCAGATCTTGTGGGTCATCACAATCTGGGTGACGAAGATCACGGCAAAGATGATGATCATCGCCAGACCGAGGCGATCCAGAAGAATCACGAAAAATCCGGCCGCGTCACGCTGGGCGAAGATGTCTTTGGAACGGAAAATATCGTGATAGAAGGGGGCCAGTACTACAGCCATGATGATGCCTAAAGCCACTACTATTTCAAGCCAAGTGAAGAGGGCCACCTTGATCTGAACATCTCGGTTGATCAAGAAATTGCGCAGCTTTCGTCTTTGCCTGATTTTTTCCATGGTCACCGCCTTCCGGCCGGTCCTCCGCCTAAATAACCAGGTAAAACGAGAACGTCGACTCCTCGAATGCTTCGTCCTGGTAGAAGATCGTATAGAGATCGCCATCCGGGGCCTTTTTGTGCTCGATTGCGCAGCTCGGATGGACATACATACGAAAAGCTGTCGGAATCAGCAGGCACGATCCATTTTGAAGGCCTTCATCATAATGCTGGATCCGATCATGTTGGTGCCGTGCACCAGGGCATCCATGATATCGCTGTCCGTCCACCCCAGTTCATGCAGATGATCCACATCTCGCTTTTCAACAAGATCGGGTGTCTTGACCGCCTTCATCACAAAAGCCAGCATGCCGCGGTCCTTATCGTCCAGGGGAGACTGGAGAGGATCCTTTTCCATCTTTTCGAGATCATCGTCAGAAAGCCCCTGCATCTTGAGTATGTTTTTGTTGAAACCGGTGCAGAAAATAAAATCGTACTGCCGGGCCACCAGGTAGCGTATGCTTGAAAGCAGCCCGAATCCCAGACTTGGATGCCTGGTAAAATACTGAATCGATTGCCAGACCATATCCAGCATCCAGGGACTGGCGCTCGCCAGTTGCAGGGGAGCGGGAATGACGCCGGCGTTCTTCTGCATGAAGTCGTAAATCTCTTTTGCTTTACCTTCCGCCTTGTTCGGTTCAATGGTTTGAATGAGAGCCATGATTTCCTCCTTTGCTGTGAATAGGGCTTTCTATGCTATTGCTGCCCGGTGCATTAGATCGTTTCAACGCTGACACCAGCCAAGGCCTCCGCCTGCAGAAAAATGTTCTGTTAGACGGGGTTAGGCAATCGTACTCGAAGATTCCTGCGGGTGGTGATACCATATCAGAAAACCAAATATAAGACGGCTACCGATAAATGAAGAGTACCGCACTAAAATCTGACTTGTCAAAACCTTTGATCATTTGCCAATACTTTTGAATTCCGAATAATTCAAGATACTGTGATACATGGGAGAAGTCCGTGGTTGTCCCGGATTGGAGATTTTCTCTTGCAGATAAACAGAGCCGGCCCTGGAATCGAGACACGAAAAAGGCAGTGATGGTGAGTAGACTCCGGATTCGGATCAACGGCCGGGGAGGAAAGACGCGATGAACTCCTTTATGCGATCCTTTCCCCTGTAGACACCATAATGACCCTCGCACAGGATGTCGGCTTCAAGGGAGATGAGGTGCTCCAGGGAGTGAAGATAGTCTTCCCTGTTTGAGAGAAGCGCGGGATGGATCGGTCCGTGGACGTCCTGGGCAAAGAGGATCCGCCAGCCTTCAGACTCTGTTTGGTAGACTACCGATCCCGGGGAATGCCCGGGCGTGTGTATGGCCGTGACTGTCCTCTCCCCCAACAGTATTTTCTCTTGCGGACCGGTCAGTTTCCGATCGACGGTGAACGGGGTAAGGGATGAGCCGTACCAGCTTGCACCGGTGACCTCGTTGTCGCCCTGTTCAAGAAACGGGGCGTCCAGTTCATGAGCGACCACCGTGCACCCGAATCTCAGCTTCAGGCTGTTTATCCCGCCCGTATGATCAAAATGGCAGTGTGTGATGAGGAGGTATTCGATCTTTTCGAGCGCAACGCCGCATGCCTGGATATTCCGGAGCAGTTTGTCCTCCGAATCACCGCACCCGGCATCCACAAGAGCGGCATGGCCGTCAAAATGGATGAGGTAAACGGCGGCGTCTTCGCCGGAGGTGAGCCCCATGCCGCCCACCTGGTATATCTCGTCGGTTATCTTCATGACATCCGGCCTGGCTGGCTATCTCGCCGTCACCGCCACTTTTACCCCGAATGCGATAAAGAGACAGCCGCAGGCTTTCCGGGCAATTGACTGCATCAGTCTGTTGCGTTTGACCCGAGCGCCCATGCGTACGGTCACGTTGGTCAGGATGGTAAGATACGTTGCGCTCAGGACCATAAAAACCAGGGTGAGCAAGGCATACTCTGAAAACAAACCGCCCGCAGGGTTCCGGATGAATAGGGGAAAAAAGGCGGTAAAGAACAGGACGGCCTTGGGATTGAGCAGTGTGATGGTGAATGCCTTGCGAAAAGGAATGATAGAGCGTGCCGCCTCTTCCTCACCTTCCCGGGACGGCCTGACCAGGGCCACGATGCCCAGATAGATGAGATAGCACGCACCGAGAAGCCGGATGACATGGAACAGAGCCGGATGGGCCGCAAACAGAGCCGATACCCCGAAACACGAAAGCAGGATGAGACAGGTATCACCCAGCATGATTCCAAGCATAGCTCGGGTCCCGGCCCCGACACCGGAGAGGGCCGCGCTCCTCGCCACGAAGAGTGATCCGGGCCCCGGCGCGAGCACTACGGCGACGGAGGCCGCTGTAAATCCGTACCAGTCAATACCGATCATGTTTCTCCTTTCACTGCATTACCTGAAACCAGACAGCCAAAATCCGCAATTGACTTTGCAGGATTTTCGAATGGTCAGGTCATCACGCCGGTGGATTTGCCGGAATCCAGGGCGCTCGAACCTTTGGCCCTCAGCTTGGGCTTTATGACCTCTTTGATGAAACGCAGGGCCTCATCGGCATCCCCGTCCATGAGGATCGCCTCGATCCTCATCTTTTCCGCGTCGGAGAATTCAATGACTACTTTGCCCATCCCACCTTCCTCCTTCTCCGGTCAATCCCTGTCATTCCAGGTCGCAGTTGCCGCATTGCCGTTTCTTATGAGGCTTCCCCTCTTGCCTCCCTTTCGAGGCGGTACCGTTTTTCGCTCTTCCTGCATAATTCCCATATGACGCACTGGGGGCGATACTTGCAGTAGGTACAGGGATCCGTGCAGGCCTCGCAATTCTCAAGACACTCTTTGCAGTATCCTATTTCCATTTTCTGGCATTGGATGTATGCCTCACGGTCCGGGTGATACCTGCATTGCATGGCCGTTTCTCCTGGTCCTTCCCTATTTCATATTTTCTATGTAGTGCTCCGCCTCGACCGCAGCGAGGGCGCCGTCCCCGACCGCGGTCACCACCTGTCGCAGAGGGGTATCCCGCACATCCCCGGCCGCAAAAACACCCGGTATTGACGTCCCGCAATGCTGATCGGTGACGATAAAGCCCCACTCGTTCCTCTTGACCGC
>CAZEGG010000070.1:0-12246 GCA_964511755.1 uncultured Desulfobacteraceae bacterium
AGGCCATGGCAGAGGCAATGCTGCATTCGGGAAAAGGACTTGGGTTGACTCCCGGAGGCGAACTGAATCTCCCCATCACGCCCTGAGTTCGATCCCTCCGAGGACGCTCAGGGAGGGAGCCTTTTCTGGAGTGACTGGCGGGAGGGCACCGTCTTTTCGTGACTTATCAGTGGGGGAACCCGCAGCTCGACGGAGTCGAGAATGCGGAGGGGGTAGCTATCCCACGCTGATAAGTCACTGAAAAGACCAGCCCGGAAGACTCGGAACGGAAGAAATGGCTCCCTCCCTGAGCATCCAGTTCCTTATGGACTGTGGACCGAGCAGGTTTATTCGAGCAGTCTTCCAAAGGAGAGATGCTACCAGTGGGGCTGGTTTCCGATGCCTTCACCCATCACCTCGAGGGTGTCCGTCACAACCACGAAGGCATGCGGGTCCGTTTCTCGGACTATCCGCTTGAGGCGAGGCAACTCGCGGAAAGTGATGACGGTGTAGAGGACCGTCATCTCCCTGCCTGAAAATCCCCCTTTTGCAGTGCTCATGGTCACCCCCCTCCCGATTCTGTGCATGACATCCCGGGAAATCCGCTCCCACTGGGGAGAAATGATCAGGACCGCCTTTCTCTGACTGAGTCCCGTTACGACAAGGTTCAGAACATGGGTGCTGACGTAGATGTAAATCAATGTATAAAGGGTTTTTTCCAGAGGGAAGAGCAGGACGGCCGTGCCCAGGATAATGATGTTGAATCCCAGTGCCGTGTTGCCCACCCGGAAGGAAAGGAGCTTCAGGAGGATGACGGAAAGGATGTCGGTTCCGCCTGCGGACCCCCGGGACCGAAGGATGATGCCCGAGCCTGCCCCGGAAATAATACCGGCCAGCAAGGCACTCAGGAGTTTGTCGTGCACCGGTAATGATACGTGAATGAACTGGACGGCCGCGGAATAGATGAGCATGCCCGCTATGCTGTAGAAGAAGAACCTGGGGCCCACGAATTTCCATCCAAGCAGAAAGACCGGTACGTTGAGCAGAAAGTAAAGCGCTCCCAGGGGCAGGACGGGCGCCAGATAGTGAATGATGAGCGCAACCCCCGTGAACCCCCCGCTCAGGAATTGCAGGCGGACCAGGATGCCGTTTACCGCTATCGCACAGAGGACACTCCCCAGGGATATGAGGAACAGGTTCCATGATACGTCCCTTACGGACGTAAGGGTCGACCTCAGGGACCACCGGCCCGGGCGATCGTCACCCATTTCAAATTTCTCTTGATCGTTCATACCTATCCCTCAATGTTTTCCGAGTTTAAAATCTTCTTTGCGCAAACCATATTTTCTCATCTTGTTGAAAAATCCCCTGGGATGGATGCCGGCTCTTTCCGCTGCCGCACCGACACGTCCTCGGGTTTCGGTCAGCACGAGTTGGAAATAGGATCGCTCCACCATCTCCAGAAGGTTCTCGCGGATCTGCGGGAGAGTCTTGTTTTGCCACTCGGAAGTAATGATCCTGGCAAGCGACTCCGGAAGACCCCGGTCGGGAGTGGGAGCGCATATATTCTCAGGAAGATCCCTGGAGGTAATCGTATCTCCCTGACAGAGGATCACTGCCCGCTCGATCACATTGATCAATTCCCGCACATTGCCGGGCCACGTATACTGCATCAAGGCCTGAAGGGCGTCTTCTGTGATTCCATGCACCTCCTTGTTGAGCTTTCCCGCCAGATCAGCCAGATATCTCTTTGCCAGGTGAGAGATGTCTTCCTGCCGCTCTCGCAGAGGGGGCACGGACAGGGTAAACACGCTCAGCCGGTAGTAAAGGTCCTGCCGGAATGTTCCCTCTTCGATTGATTGCTCGATATCGCGGTTGGTTGCCGCAATTACCCTGACGTCCACCCACATTGACTTTTCACTGCCTACCGGGCTGACCTCGTATTCCTGGAGAACCCGCAGCAGCTTGACCTGCATGTGCGGCGGCAGTTCCCCGATCTCATCCAGAAAGATAGTTCCCCCGTGGGCCATCTCGAATGCGCCGCGCCGTGATCGGATCGCACCCGTGAAGGCGCCCTTCTCATGGCCGAACAGCTCGCTTTCGAGGAGATTCTCGGGCAACGCCCCGCAGTTGACCGCAACAAAAGGTCCTTGCGCCCGGGGAGACCCTTCATAGTGGATGATCTTGGCCAGATGTTCCTTTCCCACCCCCGTTTCGCCCAACAAGAGGACCGGAGTATTGCAGGGAATCACCTTTTGGAGCATCTCCATGAATAACTTCATATTGGGGGATTCGGAGATGAAACTGCCGATCCGTGTCTCACGCGGCGCCCTTTGATTCAACCAGGGCTGCTTGGCCAACTGCGAGCGTGCATCAACAGTAGCGTCTACAGCCTCCAGAAGGGTCTTCTTTGAAAGACCCGAATACAAGACCACATCAGCCCCGGAAGCAAGCAGATCGGCCTGTCCCTTGGACGAATCATTATCGCTGAGCAGGATGCTGGTAGGATTCTCGGGCAGATCATTCAAGAGGGCGATAGCTGATTCAATTGGTTTCGGCATGAGCCTTGTCTCAATCACAAAGATATCGCCGCTCGTTCTTACCGCCTTCTGAAATGGATTTTTGAGACGCCCGAAGCTTTCAACGTGGAAGTTCGACTGGGCGAAATGACCCCGGAAAAAGGTCTCGAGACGGTCATCTTTCAGGACAAGGATAATGCGTAACAGCATGACGGACCTCCTCTCTGGAGACGAGCTGCTGAAAGTTCGGTACAAACATGCCAATTCGTGTTTTTACCGCCGCCAGTGTTCTCACTGTGTCTTCTCGTTAATTTATTGATAATGTTAGATAACTATGTCTCACACCGATCATTTCTTCCTATATTTGTCTTGAATGAATACGCCTCAGGCGGGGAACTTGTCAAACAATTTGTGTATGTCAATACCGGAAATTTTCAGTTTCGGCATCTGAATGCTGACAACTGAAAGAAATACAACGGCATTAGCCATGTAACTTATTGAGTTTATGATAAATAAAATCTTTGGTGGTTCCTGGCATTCCTTTTGCTAATCGGTGAATTATCAAACAGAAAAGTCTCCTTCGACGCTGTTCGTTTATGGATCTGCGGTGAGGCGTCCGGAGGAAAAATATACCGGGCACGAAAGTCCGGGGGAGCGGAGGTGGGGTAGGTACAGGCGAACAAGAAGACAAAGATGCCAAAAAGACTTTGACACGGAATAACTCTAGGAAAATTTCAGAAAACGAGGATCACAGAAAGGAAGCATGGATATGCGACTGAAGAAAGTATTGATAGTGCTTATTTGTTTGGGTCTGCTCTTGACCGTGGGCTTTTCGCAGCAAGCGAACGCCGCCTCAAAAAAGGCCGTCACTCACATTCAGACAGGACTACAGAGTCTCGGTTATTTCCACGGCAAGATTACGGGAAAGTTGGATAAGGAAACCAACGCCGCGGTAAAGGCATTCCAGAAAGACCATGGCCTCAAGGTAGACGGCATTCCCGGGAAAAGGACAAGGATTGCTTTAAATAAAGCCATGAAGAAGAAACAAATGAAAAAACCGGCGGAATCCGGGAAGAAATAGGAGCCTCGGAAATGGGAAAAAAAGGCAAAGGTCAATATGTCAGATGTCCAGTGTGCAGTGAGACAATAGAGATCCCGCGTGATGCAGAAGTGGATGATATCGTCAGTTGCTATGAGTGTGACGAAGAATTCAGGCTGGTTTCCATAAAACCTGCCAGGCTCGAGTCATTAACTGAAGATGATGAGTGGGAAGAGGACAGAGACGACTACTAAAGAGTAAAGCTGTTCAATTGTCCGGTGTCCTTCCGAGGGGCACCGGACAGGGATGTTCTGACTTGCGTGCCGAAAGGACGAGATAAGGAGGATTGACAAGAATTATGATCTTTGTGGAATGCCCCATGTGCGATGAGCAAATCACCATTTCTGATGACATAGAGATCGGCGATTTTGTGGATTGTGAAGAATGCGACAGGCAATTTGAGGTGGTTTCCCTCCGGCCCATCGAACTCGAATGGGTGGACGAAGACGAAGAAGGCTACGAACAGTACGAGCGGGATGAAGACGTCTGGTAAGACGCCGAAGATCAGATGGGAGCTCAACGGGAACGTGAAAAAAAGACACGATATTTCGACAGGAAATGAACACGTTGAGCAAGAAATTTAGGGTCAGCAGAATTGACCGATAACGTTCACCTTGATGCATTCCACTGCAGGACCTACGGCCCTGAAGCAGTCCGGAAGTCTGCCGAGGAATATCTTGGCAGGAAAGGAGCATCTTGCACACGATAGAGAGACCCTCAGAATGAAGGTGCGCATCTGCGCGGACCTGGAAGAAGGAAGGCGGCTCTGGCGAAAGCTATGGACCCAGCAAAACCTCTTCGACCTCTGGGAGATCAGGCTGTGTTTTCAGAAGTTCTTCGAGCGGCTTCCTCACTTTATCGTTGCCGAAGAACAGAACCGGCCCGTCGGGTTTCTGCCGCTGAGTTGGATCGAGGAGGCAGATTCCTTCGGATATTTTCCGGGAGAAACCTGGGGAGACAGGACATGGTTGGAGCAAAATCGTATCCCGGCAGCGTGGCTTCCCGTCCGGCAGGCCCTTTGGGATGCTGCGCCGGAAAACACTGAACTGCGGTACCTGCACCAGGAGACAGCGACCTCCCTGCCCGGTATGTCCATTGATGAAACAGGCTATCATTTTTATCCCCAGCGGCATCATTATGACTTCGATGACTACTGGATGCTCTTTTCTCGCAAATCCCGCAAACAGATTCGACGCGAATTGGAAAAATTCGAGGCCATGGGGTGTCAGTACCACTTGAATTCGTGGGAAGATATCACCTGGATGTTCGAAGCGAATCTCAAAACATACGGAACGTCATCCTACTTTTACGATTCCAGGTTCATGAATGGTTTTGACAGCATGTTGTCCTTTCTGGCTCGACACCGAATGCTGCGGGTAACCACCATTCGAATACACGGGCGTCGAGCGGCCGTGGACGTGGGCGCCATATTCCGCAACCGTTACACGGTCCTTGCAGGAGGAACAGACCCGGAGTTCCTGGGAATCGCGAAAATGATAAACCTTTTTCATATAAAATGGGGCTGCACGCAGCATTTTGAACGGATCGACTTCCTTTGCGGCGACTTCGGTTGGAAAAAACGCTTTCACCTGCATCCTCATCCCCTCTACCGGAAGAACAAGGAGGCCCTGGATACATCCGCAGCAGTGTCCGATGCGGAACAGAGGTTTGTATTTGGGGAGGTCTGAGAGCCGAATTCTGGTCGTTGGTACGACTCGGGATTATATAGATCACATCCGGGCCCGAATGCCCGGGCGCGCTCTTTTCCTGACTGATCCTCGTGCCGTTGCGTCGGGGATTGCGCCTGTTCCTTGGAATGAGGAAATCATCTGCCCGCTCTCCGATCTGAGAGCGGTACGTACCAGCCTGACTTACTTCCTTCGAAAATACGACATATCACTCTCGGGCGTCGCCTGCTTCGATTGCGAATGGCTGTGGACGGCAGCAGTCATCGCGGAAGACCGCAATCTTCCCTTTCCTTCAACACAGGCTGTTCTCCGTTGCCGCAACAAATCCCTGAGCAAGCGTCTCTGGGCGGACCACGGCGTTTCCTGCCCGGAGGTCCGTGAAGTGTTTTGTCCGGAAGACATCCTGGAATTCTTGCGAAAGACCGGAGGACCGGTGATCTTGAAGCCTCGGTCGGGAAGCGGAAGTGAACTCACATACAGGTGTAACACCGCTGATGAAGTTCGAGAAGGCTATGGAAAGATTATGGAGGGCCTGCGCAAACGGGCAGCCGATCCACTGTTTCAGTCCCAGGGAACTGAGGGACAGCCGGCCGCCATTTGTGAAGAATTTATTTTGGGTGATGAATACAGCTGCGACATCTACTTTGACGGAGAAAAGGCACAGATCCTGCGCCTTGCCAGGAAATATTTCCGGGAAGAAATGCCCGTCGGTACAGCACTCGGGTATGAGATACCCGTCAGGTTCCCGCGGGGAGTCTCTCAAGAGACCTCTCTTCTTGAATTCGGAGAAGCGGCAAGGGCCCTGGGCCTCACCCGGAGCCTGTGTATGATCGATTTCATCGTCCGGGAGGGAAAGGTGTATCTCCTGGAAATATCACCGCGTCCGGGAGGTGATTGCCTGCCGCCGTTGATTGAGCAAAGCTGCGGCGTCGATATGCTTGAACTCGCTCTGGAATTCACGGAAGGTGCGTTGCCCAGAATGCCGGAAAAGGAAAAGTGGAACCACGTGGTCGGGGTCCGGTTTCACGCGAAACGGGCCGGCACCCTACGGGCAATCAGGCCGGAGTTTCAGGAGTGGGGACCAAACATTCTTTCCCAGCTCTGGCTCCGGAATCCCGGTGATAAGATCCGCTTGCCGCCGGAGGACTACGATTCGTGGCTCTTGGGGCACGTTATTTTCACTCCGAGGGCAGGCATGGAAATAGCCGCACAGGTTCGGGACCTCCTCCGGGCCGTCGAGACAGATATTCACTGAAATCGGGTATGACTCCCTTGGCATCCTTACCTACCAGGATTGCGGGTCTGCTTCGCATGACCCCCCCGAAGATGGATGAAGAGCGCCTCAGGGGCTTCATAACCTCCTGCCTGGCGGAACGGGACATCTTTGTCCGCCTTGCCCGCAAACACGGTTCCCCGCTCTATGCCCTGGATGAGAAATGGTTGAGAGCACGGGTGCAGAAATTCCGGATGGCCTTCGAGCAGCATCTCGCCCCGGTCGGCATTTTCTTTGCCATGAAGAGCAACAACCTGCCCGAAATAGCACGCATTATGACAGAGGAGGGCATAGGGCTGGACGTCTCAAGCGGCACGGAACTGGACCAGGCCTGCAGATCCGGTGCAAAGGGAATTTTTTTCAGCGGTCCGGGAAAAACCGACGAGGAATTGGTTGCCGCCATAGGCGAGGCGGATCGCGTCACCATTCTCATGGACAGCTTCGGGGAACTGCGGCGACTGGATCGCCTCACCCGGCAATATGGGCAGACAGTCCGAGCGGGAGTCCGGTTGACCACCGATCACACTGGATTGTGGCGCAAGTTCGGCATCCCCGCTTCATCCTTGAGAGACTTTCTTGATACAGCCGCAGAAGCTCCATTGATACATTTTGCAGGTCTGCAATTTCACACGAGCTGGAACCTTTCCCCGTCCGCGCAAGTCGCGTTCATTTCAAAACTTGGAGGCGTGCTCCGGGATCTTCCGGAAGGCACGCTCGACCGTCTGACCTTTATTGACATCGGAGGGGGATTCTGGCCTGAAGAGGGGGAATGGCTGGGCGCCGGCGGCACACGTTTCGGGATGATCATGAATCTTCTTTTTCCACGCCACCGAGACAAACGGTCCCGCTTCCGGGTCGAAAGCCAGCCCATCGATTCCTTTGCACGCGCAATCGCCGCCGCCCTCAAGAGAGCGCTGCCTGGACGCTTGCATTGCCGTATATGCCTTGAACCGGGGAGATGGCTGAGCCACGGGGCAATGCACCTTCTCCTGACCGTGGTGGACGTCAAAGGTCATGATCTGGTGATCACCGATGCCGGCACCAACGCCATTGGATGGGAGCGATTTGAGCAGGATTACTTCCCGGTCATCAACCTGACCCGGCCGGGCATTGAAGAGCACGAATGCGCCATCCTCGGCTCGCTGTGTACGCCTCACGATGTCTGGGGATATTCTTATCACGGGACGGGAATTCGGCCCGGGGATCTCCTGTTGATCCCCACCCAGGGCGCATATACCTACAGCCTGCGGCAGAATTTCATCAAGCCTGTGCCGGAAGTCGCCATTCTCCCGGAACAAGTTGCTCTGGACTGGCGTCGTCCTGCGTAAGCGATCACAGCAATCAGGTATTCCGAAGGGCAATGCAGTCCTTTCGCCACAGGCAGAATTCCTCCCCGCATTCGGTCACCCTTTCGGTTCCGTAGCAGTCGGGGTTGTTTTCGCTCCTTTGAATAGCGCGGATGATATCGGTCTTCTTCATCCGGTGGGTGTTGATCCCCATTTCTTTTGCCAATTTTCTGATGCGGTTGAACTCCATCATATGCCTCCCTTTTCAGGTGATCCTCCAGGCGGGGATGAAAAACAACCTGCAATCCAGGGTGGCTCCCGCAACGATCCACCCACACTCCAATTATTCCCAACAGCCCTGTGTGGTCAAGGAAAATAGCTTTTCCACTGCCTGAATCGCTTCAGATGTCTGTCAGAGGAAAAGGAAATGGACATCTGCATGGGCTGAGTGAGCCCTTTTCCTGCATCAGATGGACCACGTCAATACAGCCGCGGCCCATGTTAATCCGGCCCCGAAACTGACGATAAGCACATGGGCGCCTCTTTTCAGCAGCCCGTCACGATTTGCTTCGTGCAACGCAATCGGTATGGTGCCGGAAGAGGTGTTCCCGTATTTGTGAATGTTCGTGTAAACCCTTTCCATGGGGATATCCAGGTTGCTCGCCAGGCCTTGTATGATCCGAATATTGGCCTGGTGGGGGACAACGAGGGCGATATCCTCACTCTCCAGGGAATTCTGTTCAAGTGCTTCCCGGGATATTTCAGACAAACACCGTATTGCCCTCTTGAAGATCTTGTTTCCTTCCATTTTCAGGAAAAAAGGTTTCTGGTCGAGACCTTGAAGGATTTCGGGGGGAGCAGAATTGCCGTAGGAAGAATATAGAAGGTCCCATGCTGTACCGTCTGATTTCAGATGCGTGGAGAGAATTCCTCCCTTGTTGCGTCCGGCGTGAACCACAACAGCTCCCGCCCCGTCAGCAAGCAGCACGCATGTGCTCCGGTCCTGCCAGTTTACTACACTTGACAGCCGTTCCACGCCCACTACCAAAGCGGTTTTGGACATTCCGCACTTGACGGCATTGTCTACCATGCTGAGAGCGTACAGGAAGCCTGCACACCCGGCCGACACATCAAATGCAAAGGCATTCCTGGCACCTAATTCCTTTTGTACCATGCATGCAGCGGAGGGAAACTGGCGATCCGGGGTTACCGTACCTACAACCATCATGTCCAGGTTTCCAGCCGGGATCCCCGCCATTTTCAAAGCATCCAGGGACGCCCTGGTCGCAAGGCTGGTGGTGCTTTCATCTTTTCCGGTTGATGAAATGCGCCGCTCTTTAATGCCGCTTCGGCGCACGATCCACTCATCACTGGTGTCTACTATGCTCTCCATGTCCTTATTGGAAAGCACTCTTTCGGGCATTGCCGAGCCTGTCCCGACAATATGTGCTTGAGCCACTCTCGTATCACCTCAATTCGACTAATTTTCAGGCGGGGAATATAAAACCGTTCCTGGAATAAAATCACGGTTCGAAGCGGATAAGGTATGAAAAATAATGAGGATTACCTACTACGGTCTTGACCGTGTCACGCTTTTTTCCGGTCATATCTCGGAATGCTTTCCCGCCGAGTTCCATCCTTTCCGTGTTCACTCTTGTCACTTCTCGCGCCGCACAACAATCTGGGCGTCGAGCCACCGCCCCACGTTTTTCCTGTCGACTTTTTACGGGAATAAAAGGAAATCTTTTCTAGCGAACGCCAAAAGGATGACCAAGTCAAGCAAAAAGCGGCTCTGCTCGTTGAACAGGATTATATTTCCTGGTCCAGGCCCATCTTACCGGGATTGAGGATGTTGTTGGGGTCGAGAGTCCGTTTCAACTTACGCATGACCTTGAGGGCTGTCGGATCGTGCTCGAGCGGCATATACTCGGCCTTTGTCATGCCGATACCATGCTCCCCGGACAGGGTCCCGCCCAGGTCGCACGCCAGTTTGTGGAGATCGTAAACGAGCGTCTCCAGCCGCGCCACCTGCGCCGGATCGCTGCCGTCGAAGAGAATATTGCTGTGGAAATTCCCATCACCTGCATGACCGAAATTGAACAGGCCGAGACCATGCGCCCGGGACAATTCCGCGGACCGGCGCAGAAACTCCGCGATCTGACTCATGGGTACGGTAATATCTTCCGGCACGTAGTCCAGATGGAGCGTCCCCATCATACCACCAATGGATTTCCGGGCCTTCCACAAACGCACCGCCTCCTCTTCCGTGGCGGCGATTTTCACTTCGGCAGCCTTGCATATGCGAAACATATCAACCACTTTCTCCAATTGAAACCGCACGTATTCCTCAGTCATACCGTCGGTTTCCACCAGGAGCAAGGCTTCCACCTCGGGGAGTTCCATCCGGGCATGTTCCCTCAGCAGGGAAAGGACCGACCCGTCCAGCAGCTCAAGGACACTCGGCGTCACCTCTGAGTGCATGACCTTCGTGACCGCTTCCCCGGCGTTCTCGAGCGTGGGAAATGAGGCAAGGGCAGTGGCCGTGTGAGATGCCTTGGGAGCTATCTTCAGGGTGATCTCCGTCACCACCGCCAGGGTACCCTCTGAACCCACCAGGAACCTGCAGAGGTCATATCCCGAAGAGGTCTTCATGGTTCTCGCTCCCACCCGCATGATTTCACCGTCGGCCAACACCGCCTCGAGGCGCAGCACATAATCGCGGGTGGTCCCGTACTTCACTGCGTGCAACCCGCCGGCGTTGGTCGCCACATTTCCTCCAAGGGTGCAGGCCACACCGCTCGCAGGATCGGGAGGGAAAAAAAACCCGTGGGGAGCAAGGGCTGCCTGGAAGTCGGCATAGACCACGCCGGGCTGGACCACGGCAAGCCTGTCCGGGATACTCAGTTCGAGAATCCTGTTCATCCGGGTGAGGTCGAGCACAATGCCGCCCTTTGCCGGTACCGCAAGACCCCCGAGGCCTGTCCCGCCGCCCCGGACCGTCACCGGAATCCTTTTCCCGTCCGCAAGAGAGAGGATGCGGGAGACCTGTTCGCCTGAAACGGCCCACATGGCACAGTCCGGACGGCTGTGATAATTGGAGGCGTCGTACGTATAAGACACCAGGTCGATGATCTTCTCCGTGAAATTCTCCGGCCCCACGATATCCACTAAGGCCTGCCGCGTTTCCCTGTCCATTTCAGAAATCCCTTCTTCTAGTAGCTGCGAACAAAACGCTCGATACGATCCAATGCCTCTCGCAGGAGAGGTGTTTCGACAGTGCACGAAATGCGGACGCACGTGCTCCCGGAAGGTCCGAACGCGCTGCCGGGTATCACCACCACCTGCTCTTTGTCAAGCAGGTCCAGGGCGAATTGTTCGCTGTCGCTCGTCATCTCGGCTATATTCGGAAAAACATAGAATGAACCGGCCGTCGCGTGCACACGAACACCCGGCATCGCTCTGAGACGCTCGCAGGCAAGGGCACAGCGTTCCTTGAATGCTTGCGCCATTCTTTGGAACTGCTCTTTTTCCGCTTTGAGGGCCGCGAGAGCAGCCCGTTGTCCCACGTTGCTGGGACAACTGGTGAAGAAGGAGGCCACTTTCATCACTTCACTCACGAGCCATTTCGGTCCATAGCAGTATCCCACGCGCCAGCCGGTCATGGCGAAGGCCTTGGAGAATGAATTAACAACCAGGGTCCTTTCCGCCATCCCCGGGCGGGCATAAATTGATTCGCAGGGGTCTTCAAAGGAAAGACGATCATAGACTTCATCAGAGATCACCAGCAGATCGTTTTTCACCGCTATACGGGCCAATTGGTCGAGGACGGCTTCCGGGATAACACAACCTGTGGGATTGTTCGGCGAATTGATGATAAGAGCTTTCGTGTTCGGAGTAATAGCCTCGGCCACCTTTTCGGGCTTCACAATAAAACGGTCCTCAAAACTTGCGGGCACGAGAACCGGCCTTCCCCCGGCAAAAGTGACCTGAGCCCGGTACGAAGGAAAGTGAGGCTCAATGAGAATCACTTCTTCGCCCGGATTCAGAACGGCGCGCAACCCGGCGATGAGAGCACCCATACCTCCGTGTGTGACGGTCAGCTGATCCGGCGCCAGTTGGATCTTTCTGTGGTTCCCGATATATGTCAGCAACGCTTCTATCAGGTCAACGTCCCCCCGCGAGGGTGTATAATGGGTATAGCCGGCGAGGGTGTCTTCCAGTGCCGCCCGACATATCTCGGCCGGGGTATCAAAATCAGGCTCCCCGATGCCCAGAGAGATGACATTGTCGTACCTTTCCGCCCGCAGAGACATCTCTCTGATGACGGAGGGGACAATGGAACTGACGCTCTTTGATATTTTCTGTTCCACAATTAATTCCTTCTCACATGTATCCCAACAGC
>CAZEGG010000071.1:0-12210 GCA_964511755.1 uncultured Desulfobacteraceae bacterium
AAGCAGCTGAAATGCAGCAGATGGACAGAATGACCATCGAAGACCTGGGTATTCCGGGGATTGTGCTCATGGAGAATGCCGGGAGGGGCGCAGGACGTTTTTTCCTGGAGCATTTCTCCCCTTCTCCAGGTGACGGCGTCGTCATCTTGTGCGGCAGGGGAAATAACGGAGGAGACGGATACGTTGTTGGACGATACCTCCACCAGGCCGGCATGAAGGTAACCGTCGCGGTACTGTCACAGGAGGACCGGATTGCCGGCGACGCCGGCACCAACCTGAAGATCATTCGCACCATGGATCTCGATATTCATGAGATCCCCGACCTTGAAAGGTGGAAAGAATTCCGGCACCATCTCACCCATTGCGGCTACGT
Source organism: uncultured Desulfobacteraceae bacterium (assembly GCA_964511755.1). Taxonomy (GTDB): domain Bacteria; phylum Desulfobacterota; class DSM-4660; order Desulfatiglandales; family Desulfatiglandaceae; genus B46-G9. Next base: position 374 of record CAZEGG010000071.1, read on the forward strand.
TGTGGACGCAATCTTCGGAACAGGACTGAATGCCCCTGTACGGGGGTTCTATCGGACGGTTATCGAGGATCTCAACGACCTTCGAAAGCCGGTCATGTCCATTGACATCCCTTCAGGCCTCAATGCCGACTCAGGCCAGGTGATGGGCGCGGCGGTCCGTGCCCATCTCACGGCAACCTTCGGATTTCCAAAACTGGGGCTTATGGTTTTTCCCGGAGCCGGGCTGGCGGGCCGCCTTGTACGAATCGACATCGGTATCCCCGAATCTGTTTCCAACCAGCTGCCCCGGCATTTCTGCCTGACCGAGCCTTCGGACTTCAAAGACTCCCTCAGCGTCGAACGACCCGAGATTCATAAGGGGATCCGTGGTCATCTCCTTGTCCTGGCAGGTTCCACCGGAAAAACAGGGGCCGCCTCCCTCGCAGCCATGGGCGCCTTGCGGGCAGGAGCGGGCCTGGTAACCCTCGGTATCCCGGAAACACTCAATGCCATCCTCGAGGCAAAGGTGACCGAAGCAATGACCGTTCCCCTGCCGGAAACCGGACACGGCAATCTCTCAATGGAGGCATGGGAAGATATCCGGGCCCTGTTCGAGGGAAAGACTGCGGTTGCCCTGGGTCCGGGTCTCTCAACGCACCCGGAAACCGTGAGTCTGGTGAGGAAGATCGCAGCGGAGTGTCCCCTGCCCATGGTGATCGATGCGGACGGCCTGAATGCCTTGGCCGGTTGCATGGACGTCGTGAAAGGGGCGGCACCCCGAACAATCCTGACTCCGCACCCGGGTGAGATGGCCAGGATTTCCGGCAGGGAGACCGTCGAGATACAGGAAGATCGGGTCTCAGCGGCTGCTGAGTTCGTGCAAAAACATGGCTGCTTCCTGGTTCTCAAGGGAGCCAGGTCCCTCGTTGCGCTGTCCGACGGAACGCTGTACGTCAATCCCACGGGCAATCCCGTCCTCTCAAGCGGGGGTTCAGGCGACGTCCTGACAGGACTTATCGGAGGATTCCTGGCACGAGGATTTCCGATTGCCGAGGCGGCAATCGGCGGGCCTTACGTCCATGGCCTGGCAGGAGACCTGCTCGCTCAACAGAAAGGATCATCAGGCGTCCTCGCGGGAGAACTCCTGGAGACCGTGCCCGATATCATCGCGCATCTTGCCGGGGGGACATGGCCGCTGAGGACTCCTGCTCTCCACAGTGAGTTCTATCATATTCCCTGAAAGCCGTCCTCCCGCACTATTTGCACGTATATTATGTACTAGAGCAAATCGTTTCATCAGAATGGTCACAGATGTTGAGAGATGTTTTTTTCACCACAGGGTTACAGGGTACACGGAGATGATCTTATGCTCAATGCAAGCGATATCATGACTACGCACGTGATCACGGTCAGAAAAGAGACGACGCTGAAAGAGCTGGCCAAACTCATTTACGAACATCACATCAACGGGGTCCCCGTTGTGGACGATGAGGGAAAACTCATCGGCATTATCTGCGAAAGCGACCTTATAAGGAAAGACAAGAAACTGCATATCCCGACCGTGGTGACACTTTTTGATGCTGTTTTCTATCTCGAAAGGCCAAAAAAAATGGAAGAAGAGATCCGGAGGATCAATGCCACCACGGTGGAGGATCTCTATGTCAAGGAGGTCATCACGGTGGGCGAGAAAACACCTGTGGACGAGATAGCAACGATCATGACACAGAAGAAGGTTTTCACCATTCCCGTTATGGACGGGGACCGGATTGTCGGAATCATCGGGAAAGATGATCTCATCAGGACCCTTGTACATTGAAAGAGAAATGTGTTACATATGTCGCGAATTCGGAACAGGAGACCGTTCGACTGGGGAAATTCCTGGGACAGGCCCTCAAGAGTCGGGATTTCGTTGCCTTGGTGGGCGAACTGGGCAGCGGAAAGACCTGGTTTGCCAAGGGCCTGGCCCTTGGCCTGGATGTCCCTTCTGAAACCGTAATAGCCAGCCCTTCCTTTGCCCTTATGAATGAATACCAGGGCCGGATACCTCTCTTTCACATGGACGCATACCGTCTGGAGAAACTCTCTGCTTTTCTGTCGGCGGGTCTGGAAGAATACTTTTACGAAGAGGGCGTTGTGGCAATGGAATGGGCGGATCGATGGCCTGAAATCCTGCCGGGGCCGAAAGTGACCGTCAGTATAGAGATACTCGATGAGGTATCCAGGCGCATCGTTCTTTCCGGATCGCATCGCCGGGCAATCGAAATTCTGGAGGAACTGGAGAAGAAATTGCGTCGAGGTTGAAGCATGGCACTGATTGTACAGAAGTATGGAGGGACCTCTGTCGGAAGCATCGAAAAAATCAGGGGTGTGGCGAATCGGGCTCTCGAATATTACAAAGAGGGAAATCAGATGGTAGTGGTTCTGTCGGCCATGGCAGGCCAGACCGACAATTTGATCCGGCTCGCGCGGGAGATGACCGATGAACCGGACCCGAGGGAACTTGATGTGCTGCTGGCGACCGGCGAACAGGCATCAGTTGCCCTTTTTGCCATGGCGATCAAGTCAATGGGTTATGAGGCCCGCTCCCTGCTCGGGTTCCAGGTTGCCATACACACCGACAGACTTTTCGGGAAAGCCAGGATCCACGATATTGAAACGGAAAAAATAAGAAAAGAGCTGGAGAAAAAGAGGATTGTGGCCGTTGCGGGGTTTCAAGGTCTTGACCGGAAAGGGAACATTACCACCCTCGGCAGGGGCGGGTCGGATACCACGGCTGTCGCTCTTGCAGCGGCGCTGAAGGCCGATATCTGTGAAATATTTACCGATGTAAAAGGAATTTATACGACGGATCCCAACATCTGTCCAAGGGCGAAAAAGATGAACCAGATCTCTTACAATGAAATGCTCGAGATGGCCAGCCTGGGCGCCAAGGTCCTCGAAATCCGATCCGTGGAATTCGCGAAAAAATTCAACGTGCCCATCCATGTGCGGTCGACTTTCACAAGAGAAAGGGGGACAATGGTGGTTGCAGAAACTGAAGACATGGAAAAAGTGTTGGTCTCAGGGGTGGCATTTAACAAGAACGAAGCCAGGATTACCATAAGAAAGATTCCGGACCGGCCTGGAATCGCCGCCAAGATCTTTCGTCCCCTGTTCAAGTCAGGTATTATCGTTGACATGATTGTCCAAAACACCAGCCAGGACGGCCAGACGGACCTGACCTTTACCGTCCCCAAGGTGGAATACCAGAAGACCTTGTCCATCGTGAACCAGGTGGGGAAAGAGATCAACGCGCAGAAAATCCTGGGTGATGAAAACATCGCCAAAATCTCCATTATCGGCGTCGGCATGCGAAGTCACGCCGGTGTAGCGCAGAAGATGTTCGAAACGCTGGCGCAGGAGAATATCAATATTATGATGATCAGCACCTCTGAAATAAAGGTCTCCTGTGTCATTGACCAGAAATACACCGAACTAGCCGTTCGCGTCCTCCATACCGCCTTTGGCCTTGACAATGACTTGGAAGAAAACACCTGAGAACACTGGAGCCGCCCTCCTGCTGCTCCTCGCTATAACAGGTCTTTACGGCATCGGAAACATGTCCCGGTCTCCCGATCAACCCCCGTTTCCCGAAAAGGAGCGTGCCTTCGTGGAATTTGCCGGCGTTGTTGCGAATCCCGGTGTATACGAATTTTCCCGGAGGCCCGATTTCGACCGCTTGGCAGCGAAGGCAGGATGCGGGGCCGGGTTTTCTCGCTCTGCTTTTTCCCCGGACGTCCGTTTCCCTTCCGGGACACAGGTGCGGGTAGAACACGGCGACGGTCAGCCTCTCATCCGGATCGGACAAATGAACGCCTTTTACAAAATGACGCTCAAGATTCCCATTTCCTTGAACCATGAAGATGGCGACGGACTCACGGCCCTGCCCGGAATCGGTCCTCGCCTTGCAGAGGCTATTGTGAGAAACAGAGCAGCACGGAACGGGTTCACTGTTGTAGAAGACCTTTTGTCAGTGCCGGGCTTTACCCAGCGGCTGTACAACAAAATCAGGCCGTACGTGAAACCATAGGACGAACGCACCGGAAAGAAACAAATGTCCAGCCCCCGATATCGAATGGTATCCAAGCGTTTCAACGGCAAAACGCATCCTGCCCGCCCGTGTGCTGCGCTCAGGAGCGAGGATCGACAAAAATGCTCATTTTAGGAATCGACACCTCCTGCGACGACACATCGGCGGCAGTCGTAGAAAACGGACGCAGGACGCTCTCGAGCATCGTCAACTCGCAGGTTGATCTTCATCATCCCTACGGTGGTGTTGTCCCTGAACTCGCGTCCCGGGAACACTTGAGAAACATCGTGCCGGTTGTGGAAGAAGCGGTTACCCGGGCATCCGTTTCCTTTGCGGATCTCGACGGCATAGCGGTGACGGTAGGACCCGGTCTCGTTGGGGCCCTCCTGGTGGGCCTTTACTACGCCAAAGGTCTGGCTCTGGCGCACCAGCTGGCGTTGGTGGGCATAAACCATCTCGAAGGACATATCCTCTCTATTTTTCTGGAAGAAGAGCCACCCTCTTTTCCGTTTATCGCCCTGACGGTTTCGGGAGGGCATACAAGCATTTATCATGTTGAGGGCTACGGACGGTACGCACAGATGGGTCAAACCCTTGACGATGCCGCCGGTGAGGCATTCGACAAGGTCGCGAAAATACTCGGACTCGGCTATCCGGGAGGGACAGCCATTGAAAAGGCGGCCTTGAAAGGGAGACGGGATCGCATCAAGTTTCCGCGGGCCTTCCTTGGCGCTGATTCGCTTGATTTCAGTTTCAGCGGCGTCAAGACCGCCGTATCGCTCTATGTGAAGGACTGGAAAGATGGGAGAAAACCTGCCGGAGATGCGGCACTGGAAGATATCGCGGCATCTTTTCAGGAAGCGGTCGTGGATGTTTTGGTCCAGAAGAGCATCAAAGCCGCCGAAAGAACAGGAGTCGGGAATATTGTGGTGGCCGGCGGGGTGGCATGCAATGGGCGGCTGCGGGAGAAATTCTCGAGCGAGATCCGACAGCAGGGTCTGCGGGTCTTCTACCCTTCGGCCCGGTTCTGCACGGACAACGGCGCCATGATTGCCGCGGCCGGGTATCACAGGGCGCTGAACGGAGAACAGATGCCATGGTCCCAGGACGTCCGCTCAAAATTTCCCATTCAGGATCTTCTTCCTGTTTCGCCGGGAAATGCTATACCAATAAAACAGAACAGGGATGAACGGCCTTGAAATTCAGCAGGCGCATCAGATATTACTACCTGAGATTCATCAGGCTCAAAGGAGAACCCCGGGAACTGGCTCTCGGTATGGCCCTGGGCGTATTCACCGGAATGATGCCCATCATGCCCTTCCAGATTGCGCTGGCGGTCACCCTGGCGCTCTTCCTTAAGGGCAGCAAGATAACGGCTGCCATCGGCACCTGGATCAGCAATCCCTTGAACTGGTACCTGGTCTACTTCTACGATTACAAACTCGGGGCCGTGGTCCTGGGTCTCCCCGAGAGAAAGGCTGTATTCTCAAGCATCATTCTGGCCATGAAAAGCGGACAGGGATCGTTCGCCGTTGTCAGTAAGATCCTTGAAGCCGGCAGCGCTTTTGCCGCTGCCTTTCTCCTGGGCGGATTGATCCTGGGACTGATTTTTGCTCCCGTTGCCTACTTTTTCTTCCTCCATTTCTTCAGGTACGTGAGACGATGGAGGAAAGACAGGAGACGGAGAAGAGAGGGCGGAAATACGCCTCCTTTCAACACGGCATGACAACGAGGCATGAACATCCCAAGAAGACGTTGGGGCAGCATTACCTGACCCGCTTGGATATCATCCTGGACATTGTGGATCTTTCGGGGTTTGGAGATTCCGACATTGTCCTGGAAATCGGCCCCGGGAAAGGGGCCCTGACGCTCCCCCTGGCCAAAAAGGTCGCACACATTTTTGCCGTAGAAAAAGACCCGTATCTGGTTGAATTGCTCGGACGAAAGATTGCCCGTGCCCGGCTCTCCAATATTACCGTAATCAATGATGACTTCCTGCGGTTCGACCTTGCCGCCGTAATGGGTTCGCAGTCCGGCAAGATTCAGGTTATCGGGAACCTCCCCTATAATATCTCCTCGCCGTGTCTCGAAAAACTGGCCGCCAACCGTTCCACCCTCAGTCGTGCGATTCTCATGTTCCAGCGTGAATTCGCCCTGCGACTGTGCGCTGTCCCGGGAGAGAAGGCCTACAGCACACTGACGGTGCTCGTGAACTACGAAGCCAGAACTACCCCCTTGCTCCAGGTTCCGCGGGACGCCTTTTATCCCCGGCCCGGGGTGGACTCGGCGGTTCTCAGAATCGATTTTGATCACCCGTATCCGAGACGGGCGCATGATGAGGCGGTATTCAGGAAAATTGTGAAGGGGGCTTTTTCTCATCGCAGAAAAACTCTCATCAATTCCCTCAAAAGGTTCTTTCCTTCCGTGAATCAAGGCAGCTTTCTCCAATGCCTGGAAGGTTGTGGTATTGACCCCCGGAGGAGAGCCGAGACACTGGATATGGATGACTTCCTCTGTATCGCGGACAAGCTGCCGTTGACAAATTAGGAGCAGGATGTTAGAAATTTCGGGTTCTTAGGGAGCGTGATGAAAAATCTCCACTATATTGTTGTTGAAGGCCCTCTCGGCGTCGGAAAAACCAGTCTCACACAGCTGCTGGCTGAAAGGCTCAAAGGTGAGACCCTCCTTGAGGATGTCGAAGGCCATCCGTTTCTGACGAAGTTCTACCGGAATCCCAGGAAATACGCCTTTCAGACGCAGGTCTTCTTCCTGCTCAGGAGGTACCAGCAGACCGCCGAGATCCACCAGTTGGATCTTTTCAAGGAGGTTGTCGTCAGCGACTATCTGTTTGAGAAAGACCGTATTTTCGCAAGAATAAATCTCGATGACCAGGAATTCTGGCTGTATGAGCAGGTATTTCAGCTCCTGAACCGAACGGCGGTTGTACCGGACCTTGTCATCTTTCTTCAGGCGAAGACGGATGTCCTGCTGGAAAGGATCAGAAAAAGGGGAAGGAAATTCGAGAAGGGCGTCAGCCCTGACTATATTGAATCGATAAACCAGGCCTTCAATACCTTCTTCTTCCACTACCAGGAATCTCCTCTGCTGGTGATTGACGCGTCCGAGATTGATTTCGTGCACGTCCCTGAAGACCTGGACAACCTGGTGGAACAAATCTGGAAGATGGAGGGCGGCACCCAGTATTACGTTCCCCTGGGATCAAGAAAATAAACGGTTCTCTGGCGGTCATGGAGAAGGAAGATAACGGGAGCTGAAATACCGTGCAGATTATCAGGTCAATTGAGCAAATGCAGAAAACAGCCGAAGCCCTGAGGCTTGATGGGAAAATTCTCGCCCTGGTTCCCACCATGGGGTTCTTCCACGAAGGGCACCTTGAACTGATGCGGGTGGGGAAGGCACACGCGGATCGGCTGATGATCAGCATCTTTGTGAACCCCACCCAATTTGGTCCGACGGAGGATTTTGACCAGTACCCGAGGGACCCGGAAGGGGATATCGCAAAAGCCCGGCAAGTGGGGGTGGATACTGTTTTCATGCCGTCCGCGGAAGAAATGTACGCCCCGGGATCTCAGACTTCCGTTCTGGTCCGCCACGTGACCCAACACCTCTGCGGCCTGTCAAGGCCGACCTTCTTTGAAGGGGTCACGACGGTCGTGTGCAAGCTTTTTCATATCATGAGACCGCACATCACCGTCTTCGGGCAGAAGGACTACCAGCAGCTTACCGTGATCAGCCGTATGGTCATGGACCTGAACATGGACATCCGGATCATCGGTGTGCCCACGGTAAGGGATTCTGACGGCCTTGCACTGAGTTCACGAAACGTGTATTTAAACCCTGAAGAGAGGGAATCGGCCCTCAGTCTCAAGAAATCCCTGGACCTTGCCGATGAAATGTTCGCAGCAGGAAAAAGGAACGCGTCAATCATCAAAAAAGCCGTGCAGGACTTGATAGAAAGCAACCCCTATACGAAAATCGACTATGTCAGCCTCTGTGACCCGGTTACTCTCGAAGAGGTGGAAATGCTCGGCAAGGAAAGCCTCCTGGCCCTTGCCGTGTGGCTCGGCAAGACCAGGCTCATTGATAATTGTCTCATCCGCGAGAAAAAAGAGTAAAAAGTGCCGGCTTTCCGGCAGCTGAAAGGAGTGAAATATGAAGTCTGCCAATTTTCTGTTCACGTCGGAATCGGTTACGGAAGGGCACCCGGACAAAGTTGCCGACCAGATTTCCGACCATGTTTTGGACAAGATCCTGGAGGAGGATCCCCGCGGCAGGGTCGCCTGCGAGACGCTGGTCACCACGGGAATGGCAATCATAGCTGGAGAAATCACCACTTCGGCCTATGTACACCTGCCGGACGTTGTCAGAGAAACCATAAAGGACATCGGGTACCAGAACTCCTCCATGGGATTCGACTGGGAGACCTGCGCGGTGCTTTCTTCCATTGACAAGCAGTCTCCGGATATCGCCATGGGAGTGAATGGAACGGGTCTGTACAAGGAACAGGGCGCGGGAGATCAGGGACTCATGTTCGGGTATGCCTGCAAAGACACGGAGGTCCTCATGCCCATGCCCATCTATCTGGCCCACCGCCTCACAAGAAGGCTGGCGCATGTGCGAAAATCCGGGCAACTCCCCTGGCTCAGGCCGGATGGGAAGTCACAGGTCACCGTGGAATACGTGGACGGCAAGCCGCACAAGGTCCATACGGTGGTCATAGCGGCCCAGCATAGTCCTGATGTGGACTACGATACCATCCGGGAGGCGATCATGGAACACGTGATCCGGGAAGTCGTACCACGTGACCTGCTCCATGCGGATACCCAGTATTTCATCAATACCACCGGACGCTTCGTGGTAGGAGGTCCCCTGTGCGACTGCGGGCTTACCGGCAGAAAAATCATCATGGATACCTACGGCGGATTCGGCTACCATGGCGGCGGGGCCTTTTCAGGGAAGGATCCTTCCAAAGTGGACCGGAGCGCTTCCTACATGTGCCGCTATATCGCGAAGAATGTCGTCGCCGCGGGGCTGGCCGAGAAATGTGAGATTCAGGTGGCCTATACCATCGGCAGGGCTGAGCCGGTCTCGGTCATGCTGGGCGCGTACAGTACCGGGGTCATTCCGAGCAAAGAACTGACGGAGATCGTCAAGAAGAAATTCGACCTCAGGCCCGCGGCCATCATCGAAAGGCTCGACCTTCTCCGCCCCATCTACAGGAAAACCTGCAATTACGGGCACTTCGGACGCGAACTCCCTGAGTTTGCCTGGGAAAAAACCGACATGGCGGATGAACTGAAAAAGGCAGTCAAATAGTTGCACGGCCAAGCAGAAACAGGAGAGGAAAAGGAAATGGATTACGACATTAAAGATATTAATCTCGCGCAAACGGGCCGCCTCAGGATTGAATGGGCCGGCATGAGCATGCCGGTCCTGTCCATGATCAGAGAGCGCTTTTCAAGAGAAAAACCCCTTGACGGGCTCAGGCTTTCCGCATGTCTCCACGTCACCACCGAGACGGCGAATCTCATGAAAACCCTCAAAGCGGGAGGAGCACAGGTGGTCGTCTGCGCCTCCAACCCGCTCTCGACCCAGGATGACGTAGCAGCGTCAATGGTGGCCGACGATGAAATCCCCGTTTTCGCTATCAAAGGAGAGGATCATGCGACCTACTACAGCCATATCCTCTCAGCCCTGAAGCATTCTCCGAACCTGACCATGGATGACGGGGCGGACCTGGTCAGCTCCCTCCATTTCATCGCCCTCGAGAAATGGAATGAGCTGGAACCGGGCGTTGCGGAGTGGGCGCGGAATCTTCCTCCGGAAGAAAGGCAGTCCCTGCTCAAGGATATCCTCGGAGGCACTGAAGAAACGACCACAGGGGTCATCCGCCTCAGAAGCATGGAAAAAGACGGGGTTCTGCAGTTCCCGATCATTTCCGTAAACGATGCCAACACAAAGCACCTTTTCGACAACCGTTACGGCACAGGCCAGAGTACCGTGGACGGGATTATCCGGGCCACCAATCGCCTGCTGGCCGGCAGTGCATTCGTCGTGAGCGGGTACGGCTGGTGCGGTCGTGGTGTCGCAAACCGCGCCAAGGGCCATGGGGCCCATGTCATCGTCTGTGAAGTGGATCCATTGCGGGCTCTCGAGGCGGTCATGGACGGCTTTCAGATTATGCCCATTGCAGAGGCGGCGGAGCGGGGAGATTTCTTCTGTACCCTTACCGGGGACATAAATGTCATCCGGAAGGAACACTTCCTCACGATGAAAGACGGCGCCATGGTGGCCAATTCGGGACACTTCGACGTGGAACTGGATATTCCCGGACTGAAGGAATCATCCAGAGAATCACGGGCCATCCGAGAATTTGTCCAGGAATTCACCCTTGAGAACGGGAAGCGGATCTATCTCCTGGGAGAAGGGCGTCTTATCAATCTGGCGGCCGCGGAAGGGCATCCGTCGAGCGTCATGGATATGAGCTTCGCGAATCAGGCCCTTTCAGCCGAATACATGGCAAAAAATCACTCCGCAATGGACATCAGGGTTCATCCGGTGCCCCGCGCGATCGATCAGGACATCGCCCGGCTGAAACTGTCATCCATGGGGATCTCCATCGACACCCTCACGCCCGAACAGGAGAAATACCTCTCTTCCTGGGAAATGGGAACGTAGGACGGGCGTAGGGCATAAGGCGCAGGGCTCCAGGCCCTTCAATTCGTCGAAAGCACCGCCGAAAGCCGCATTAGACAACAGGGAGGGCCAGCGCGCTCCTTTCTGGCGGCAATATATTTCGCCTCCATTCATGGGACGGCGCCAACATTCTGCGAGGATGCGTGGGCAACATATGTGAACCGCGTCAACATTCCGGAAGGTAGTCCGATGCGCCTGGCTGGGACGCAAGCATCTTGAGAGCAGGCTCCAACACACCCATGCTTTTTCATATTGCTCTTTCAGAAACGAGCCCCCTGTCCCTCCCCTTCGCAGTGTGGCTGTTCTGTGGAAAAAGGAAGCTTATGAGAGCGGGCTTCGGACTTAAAGAAGGGGCACGGGGGTCTTTTTGCAGGCACGATATCTTTTCTTTGCTGGGAAAACGGGCACCTCTGCGGCGAGGGCGTGCCGGCGAAGTAGCACAGCCTTTATCATTACTGCCGGAGCACAAGTGACCTCCACGGCCCTCCGGCCGCTTTGCCGAGCAACTGTCTCCGCTGCCAGCGTGATACATCCATCGTGCTGGCAAAAAGATCGCTGTCGCCCTTCGATTGGCCAATTCTTTAGAGCGGACACAGATCGAGCACGAGAACTCAGCTGATGCCGAGGGTGTCCCAGAGCTGCCAGAAGGCGGGGAAGGATTTTTTCACGCATTCTTCATGGGTAATGACCGTGCCCGGGACCCGGAGGCCCACCACGGCCAGGCTCATGGCAATCCGGTGGTCGTCGTGCGGGTCCAGGACCGCTCCTCTGAGAGGATGTCCTCCCTGAATAATGAGACCGTCATCCAGTTCCTCCACAACCGCCCCGAGCCTCCCCCATTCCCGTGCCACAGCTTCGAGCCGATCGCTCTCTTTGAGCCGGAGGTGGGCCACGTTCCGAATCACTGTTTCTCCTTGAGCAAAAAGGCCCACCGCAGCCAAGGTGGGCACCAGATCCGGCATGGCCCCCATGTCAACTTCTATTCCTTTCAGGGCCCTCCCCTCTACGATTACCTGCCCTGGTTCCCGCCTGATGCCGCAGCCCATTTCCTCAAGAATGTCCAGGAACCCCA
>CAZEGG010000072.1:0-12170 GCA_964511755.1 uncultured Desulfobacteraceae bacterium
AAGGGGCATGTGTTTTTGATTCTTCTTGCGCATTTCTCGGTGGCTCCTTTCTTCGTTTTTGTTGTTATATTAATTTGTTGCAACTTTTTATAATAGCCGGCGGAGAATTTGTACGTCTCAAAATGCGCTTTTTTTCACTATATCAAAATGTTCCCTTTTGTGGATGAGCACTAACTGGCAAATTTGGGGGAAACCAGGGACGCTGGGTCCACTACAGGGGCTGGACGCTTGACATTCCAAATCTTCCTTGCCTAATATTAAAAGATTTTGACGCGAAGTTCTCAAAAATCTCAGAAGAGGAACTTACAGGATATGGAAGCATTGAAAAAACGCAGGGAACGAGCAATGAGAGTCTATGAAATCCTCGATCCGCTGTATACACGGGAAAAGACGGCGCTCGAATACCGGACCCCTTTCCAACTCCTTATTTCCACCATCCTTTCCGCACAGTGCACCGACAAACAGGTCAACCAGGTGACGAACACCCTTTTCCGGAAATATCGTACCCCGCAGGACTATATGAAAGTACCGATTTCCGAGCTCGAAGCCGATATCAGGCCGACCGGCTTTTTCAGGAACAAGGCCAAATCAATCAAGGGCTGCTCAAAAGGGATTATCGACCTCTATGGAGGGGAGGTCCCTTCCACCATGGAGGAACTGCTCAAGCTCCCGGGCGTGGGGAGAAAGACCGCAAATTGCGTCCTGGGAGCCGTCTTCGGCATCCCGGGAGTTGTTGTGGATACCCATGTCAAGAGGCTTTCCCAGAGACTTGGCCTCACAGACAACAAAGACCCTGATAAGATCGAGAAGGATTTGGAGAAGCTCCTTCCTGAAGAACGCTGGCGCCGGTTTTCAGATATCCTCATCTACCACGGGAGAGCGATCTGCAAGGCCCGAAAGCCGGACCACGCAAGCTGTCCTGTGGCGCTTATCTGCCCTTCAAGCACCATCTGAGCAATCTCCCCATCCGTGTTTTGCAAGAGTCGCTATTTGCTGAGTCCTGATGCTCAGGGGAGGTCACCGGATGCCTCCCGATTTACAGGAAGGGGTCACATTTTCTGGAGGAGCAGGGGCGGCTCTGAAGTGACGGGCAGGCTTGTCAGGGGAGTGCGAATTCAGCAGCCAGAAAGGTATGATCGGAGGGCTTGGGCAGCGCCCTCGCGCCCACGTCGATCCAGGCATCCCTGGAGGTGTCAGCCAGGGGCGGGGTGGCCAGGATGTAATCGATCCGCCAGCCCATCTTGCGCTTGAGGGCATTGGGAATGCGGTAGTCCCAGAAAGTGAACAGCCCTCCTTCGGGATGGTGCTTCCTGAGAACATCAACCAGGCCCCAGTCGAAGAGCCGGCGCATCGCCGCCTGTTCATCAGGGTGAAATCCCACTTCCCCTCTGAGGCCTTCGGGATCATACACATCCTTTGCTTCAAGGGCCACGTTGAAATCGCCGGTCACGAGGAGGGGCTGATCCGGGCTGCAGGACGCCTGAAGATGCTCCAGAAGCTCTTCGAGCCATCGGAGCTTGTAGGCAAATTTCTCAGAGTCGACGGCAAAACCCTGGGGCACATACACGTTGATGACCGGGATATCTCCAATCCTGCATCGGATAAAACGGGCCTGCTCTCCAGACTCTCCGGTCAGGCTGTCCTGTACCTCGACCACCGGCTCCTTGCTGACGATGGCTATGCCGTTGTATGATTTCTCACCTTTATGTACGACAAAGTACCCGGCGGCCTGGAAAGCCGTGTCTGGAAAATCCCTGTCCTGGACTTTGGTTTCCTGAATACAGAGTACATCCGGCTGCTCTCGCTTCAGCCAATCCAGGATAATGGGCAGACGGACGCGGATGGAATTTGCATTAAGGGTTGCGCACTTCATTATCTCACTTTGCTTCCAGGCAGGGTGGCGGCATCAGGCATGAGGACGTGGACACCCGAATCATCTTCCGCGGCCAGGACCATTCCACGGGATTCCACGCCCATCAGCTTTACGGGCTTCAGGTTGGCCACGATGATAACCTGCTTGCCCTCCAGTTCTTCCGGTGCATAGTGTTTGGCTATTCCGGCTACGACGGTCCGCTCTTCCCCTATATCCACAGTCAGCTTGACGAGTTTGCTGGACTTGGGGATCGATTCCGCTTTCCTGACAGTCCCGACACGGAGATCCATTCTCTGGAACGTCTCGAAGTCTATGATCTCGGGCTGTGATTCGGTTGTCTCGGGTGATTCCATTTTTACGGCTCCTCTCGCATGTGTCTTCGTCTCTATCCTGGGAAAAAGTGCCGGCGCATTGCTCACCGGACGAACCGTGGGGAGGCTGCCCCAATTACGGACCTGCTCCAGGCCGATTGGTCCACCCTTTGATTCAAGCCCGATCTGGTCACGGATCTTCTCAGCGGATTCCGGCATGAAGGGCCAGATCAGAACAGAAACGATCTTCAGGACCTCAAATATGTGGAACATGACCGTCCCGAGCCTATCCCGATCCGACTTTGCCAGGACCCACGGAGCCATGGTATCGATGTACCTGTTCACATCACCGATAACCTCCCAGGTCTCCCTCAAGGCCTTGTGGAATCCCAGTTCGCGCATCACGGTCTTGTATGTATCGACGGCCGTGATGGCCCTTCCCTTCAAACGGTCGTCCTGCTCAGTGGCCGGGCCGGGCTCCGGGAGTTTCCCTTTGAAATACTTGAGGGCCATGGTAACGCTGCGGCTCACCAGGTTTCCCAGGTCATTGGCCAGATCCGCATTGATTCGATTTACGAGGGCCTCTTCACTGAACTCTGAATCCAGCCCGAAAACCATATCACGGAGCAGGAAGTACCTGAAGGCATCCAGCGCGTAAATGTCCACCAGGTCAAGGGGGTTTACCACATTCCCCAGACTCTTGGACATCTTTCCCTCTTTTATTTGCCAGTATCCATGGACATTGAGGTGTTGATAGGGATCAATGCCGGCTGACTTCAACATACAGGGCCAGTAGATGCCGTGGGGCTTCAGAATGTCTTTGGCGATGATGTGCTGGGCGACAGGCCAGAAGTTTCCGAAAAGCTCTCCCTCGGGGTATCCCAGGGCGGAAACATAGTTGATAAGGGCATCAAACCACACGTAGGTCACAAAGTTGTCGTCAAAAGGGAGAGGAATACCCCAGGTCAGGCGACTTTTCGGTCTCGATATGCACAAATCTTCCAGGGGATCTCTGAGGAAGGAAAGGACTTCGTTCCTATACCGCTCCGGGCGTATGAAGTCAGGATGTTCCTGTATATAGCGTATCAGCCACTCCTGATACCGGCTCATCCTGAAGAAATAATTTGCTTCTCTAATGGTGGTGGGCTCTGTCTGGTGGTCGGGACACTTGCCGTCCACGAGTTCCCGTTCCGTGTAAAATCGTTCGCACCCGAAGCAGTAGAGGCCCTCATACTCGCTGAAGTAGATATCGCCGTTTGCGTTCACCTTATTGAGGATTAATTGCACGACTTGCTGGTGATGTGGATGAGTGGTCCTGATAAAATCATTATTGCTGATGCGCAGCTTCGGCCAGAGGTCCCTGAAAAGCCGGCTGATTCGATCTACATACTGCCTTGGCGTCTCTCCGGCCTTTTCAGCGGCCGCAACGATCTTATCTCCGTGCTCATCGGTACCGGTAAGGAAATAAGTCTCTGCGCCGCATAGTTCATAAAAACGGTTCAACACATCAGCTACGATTGTTGTATAGGCATGGCCGATATGAGGTTCCGCATTCACATAGTAGATAGGAGTGGTAACATAAAACTTCTCGGTCACTGGTAATTCCCTTCTCACATCCTCAGATTCAGTCGGCCCCTTTTCCCTCGGATTTCTTGGGAGGCGAACCCTTCTTCTTGAAGAGACGCTCCGCTCCAAGATCTCCAAAGCCTATTTCCTTTTCTTCTCCGGAATCCAGGACAACCGTCAGGGTTTCTTTGAGTATGTTCTGGCGGATGACCTTTCCCTCTCCGAATTCCGTCTTGACCCGCTTCCCGATCTTGGGGAGGTTCTTCTTGATTTTCTCATAGTATTCGTGCTCAAAGGTCAGGCAGCACATGAGCCTGCCGCACATGCCTGAAATCTTCCCCGGGTTCAGGGAGAGATTTTGCTCCTTCGCCATCTTTATGGTTACCGTACCAAAAGTGTTGAGAATAGAGGCACAACAGAGAGGCCTGCCGCAGGTCCCCAATCCCCCTACCATTTTTGCCTGGTGCCTCACCCCTATCTGCCGCATTTCTATTCTTGTACGGAATTTGCGCACAAGATCCTTCACGAGCTCTCTGAAATCGACCCTGCTGTCTGCGGTGAAAAAGACCAGGATCTTGCTCCCGTCAAAACGTCTTTCCACACCCACAAGGCACATGGGCAAGGATCTCTCCTTTATCCGTTGCATACAGTACTTGTAGATACTCTCTTCAAGCTTGCTTCCCTCTTCATACTTTTTGATTTCTTCATCAGTCGCAAGCCTGAAGACCTTTTTCAGCGGTCTGTGAGGCATGTCGGGGCCCGGATTATGCGGCTCGATGCGAACACATCCGACGGCAGGGCCTTCCTCGGTGATCACCATGATCATGTCCCCTTCTTTGAGGACAAAATGTCCGGCATCAAAATCATAGACCTTGCCGCTCTCCTTGAATTGCACGCCTACGATTTTGCTCATATACTGTCTCCCGGATCACGCTCTCGTGATCTGTTCCTATCAGGGTAATGTTCTAGTCGCGCTCGCAGGAGCTCGGGCCGGTAGCGCTTATCCGGGTCCTGAGCCGGCAAGTTCCCTCAATCCCAACACAAGGTGTTCCAATACCAGAGCGCTGTTCCTGTTTTCCAAAAGCTCCATCTGCGCACGGTCAATGAGATGGAAGCTCCTTCCCAAGTTTTTTATACTAAGTCTCTTGGATATTTTTTTCAAGTTTTGTGAAAAATCGCTGTTCATCAGGACATTCTCCCCATCCCCCGCTTTTGACACCAACAGGTCCCTGTACCAGCTTTTCCAGATATCCAATACAACTGAGGTTCCCGAACTGCTCTCCGGTCCGCTCCGGACCTCCGATATTCTGAGCTCCTCCGCCCACGTGAAGGCAGCTCCCAGGGCTTTTTCCCGTGGGAAGGTCGGCAGTTTCGCAATCCTTTCAAGCCACTTTTCTCTCTTCTCCAGAAACTCACTTTCCGCCATGGTCAATGCCCGGCCCAGGCTGCCGCCTGAAAGCCCTGCAATAATATCCGCATCGTTTTCCGAGAGGCCTTTTTTCTCTCTGACCCAGCCTGCCACAACAGCCCGGGGCAAAGGCTGGAACGAAACTATCTGGCACCGGGAAACAACGGTCGGCAGCAGATCGAGGGGCTCAGAGGCGGTCAGTATGAAGATGTTGTCCGGCGGAGGCTCTTCAAGGGTTTTCAAAAAGGCATTGGCCGCCTCGGCGGTCATCAACTCGGATCGACAAATGACAAAGACCCTGTACCGGGCGGATAAAGGAGCAAACGAGAGTTCCTGGTTCAGTTCTCGTATTTGACTGATTTTTATCTTGTTTCCTTCCGGCTGTATGAGTTGAAAATCCGGTGCATTGCCGTGCAGAATCTTTCTGCAGGATGGGCATGAACCGCACGCGTCACCCTGTTGCGGGGAAACGCAGTTCAGTGCCATGGCCAACGCCCGTGCGGTAGTTTTTTTCCCTACCCCTGGGATGCCGGTAAAGAGATAGGCGTGGGGCATTTTCTTCTTTGCGATGACCTGGCTCAAGAAATGGAGGGCCCTTTCCTGCCCCTGGATGTCTGAGAACCGCACGCTGTTCCTCGCTTATTGCTTTGCCGGCTCCAACAGAGGCCGGATGTGCTCATAAATGTCTGCTTCCATCGCCTTTTCGTCACGGGTCGCATCGATCACGACGAACCGGTCTTTTTCCCGGGTCGAGAGCCGAAGATACCCTTCTCTGACGGATTCGTGAAATTGTTTTTGTTCCTGCTCGAAGCGATCCTGGCCCTCCATATCCTGTGTCTTGTTTCGATGAATAGCCCGCCTCAGCCCTATGTCCACCGGGCAATCCAGGAGGAAAGTGATATCCGGAAGAGCTCCTCCGGTCGCGGTCCTATTGAGCAGGTGAATCAAACGCATATCCAAACGCCTGCAATACCCCTGGTAGACCGTGGTGGCATCAATAAACCGATCGCACAGAACCCATGTTCCGTTTGCAAGTGCAGGTCGGATCACTTCCTCCATATGCTGCGCTCGATCAGCCGCATAGAGAAAAAGTTCGGCAAGGGGGGACAGGTGCTGATTCCGAACATCCAGGAGGATGGAGCGAATCTCCCGGCCAACGGGTGTTCCGCCGGGCTCTCGCGTGCTAAGCACGGGAACGCCGAGTGCCTCAAGCCGACAGACCAGGCGATGAACCTGCGTTGTCTTGCCGCACCCTTCGATTCCCTCAAATGAAATGAACACTAAATATTCCTTTCTCTTTCAATGAAAGGTCGAAAATGCGTAGAATCATTCCTCGCCGGCGAGTATAGAAGATATCCGGGAAGGAATCAAGGAGCAAGCTTTCCCGGAAAAAATGAATTGTTCCCGTCTTTTTTTGTTGACAATGGAAAAAAAGTAACTAATATTCCCTCGCTTCCAGAGGTGATCAGGCGGATTACAAGTCCTGTGCCACGTCGCATTCTGCTGAGAAAAAGGATTCTTCAATTTTCCCGTTCAAATACAACTTCCGCAACCTGATTCGCGTATATGATCCTGCTGTTGAGGACGACCGGATAACCGTCTCATGGTTCCTGACCCATCACCCTGAGAATTCGGTCTCTACCGTGTGAGAGGTGGACGCATGAAAGATGACAGATTAGATTTACTGGAAAAATTGACTGAAAAAAAGAAAGAGTTCGAGCAGGCCCTCAAGCGTCTCACGGACAAGCAAAAGGACTACCAGGAAGATCTCGAGACCGATTCGGCTATGGACGAATCGGATCAGGCGCTGAGAGAGATCTCGGTCTCCAGCAATTATAGCCTCATAGAGAGAAAGTCTCAGGAACTCAAAAACATCGACCGCCTCATCAGACAGGTGGATGCGGATGCTCATTTCGGGATGTGCGAAGAATGCGGGAAACGCATACCTCCTGAGCGTCTGTTGATCATTCCCGAAGCGACCCTTTGCGTCGCCTGTCAGAGGGAACTGGAAAAGGTGGACAGCCTGAGAAGAATGTCGAGACAGACTTCTCTTCGGTTGCGCATGCACTCGGCGGAGGATACGGGAAACGAGAACGAACTCCCTGCGCTGGACGAAGAGATTATTGACTCCGGGCTGGAAATGATTCCTTTTACCGACCTGGAAGAACCTCCCGATCCGGCATTCCTCAAGGAAGAGTAGCCGGGCCTGCTCTGCGGTGAACCGCTCCGGGTGATCCTTCCTCTGGATTGCCCGCATCCTATGCGGAGAAATTTCTTCATGGAGGGTCTCCTTTTGCAGTCCCGTCCCGTAAAACGGTCCGGGACCGGGGTGCTGCATTTTGGACCCGGTTCCTCTTTTTCCCCCGAAAACTGTTGACGGGCAAAGTACCCTCTGATAAGAGTCACTGTTTACCGAGACTGAATGACGAGGCGAGTGTGGAATTCACATCTATCAAAGGATTCAAGGACATATTACCGCAGGAGAGCGGATACTGGCAGTTCGTTGAAACCGAGGCGAGGCGCCTCTTGCGTCTTTTCGGCTTCTCGGAAATAAGGACCCCTTTGCTTGAAAAAACCGAGCTCTTCAGCAGGGGCATCGGACAGGATACGGACATTGTTGCCAAGGAAATGTATTCCCTGAAGGACAGCAAGGGCAGGAGTCTTACCCTGAGGCCCGAAGCAACTGCGGCGGTGGTGCGGGCCTATATTCAGAACCGCCTTTATGAAAAACAACCCCTGCAGAAGCTCTTCACCATCGGTCCCATGTTTCGCCATGAGCGCCCCCAAAAAGGACGGCTGCGCCAATTTCACCAGATAAACGTGGAGCTATTCGGGGACGCCGGGCCCAGAAGCGATGCAGAGGTCATCGTCCTTGCCCTGGAACTCTTTCGCATACTCGGACTGAAAGACCTGAGCCTCCATTTGAACACACTTGGTTGTCCGGAGTGCCGGCCCCGTTTCAAAGAAAGGCTGGACCGGTATCTTGCAGACAAGAGAGAAAACCTCTGTGCCGACTGCAAGAGAAGGGCGGAAACGAATCCCTTGAGGGTCTTTGATTGCAAGGTACCTGGGTGCAGGGAAGTCATGGCAGGCGCCCCATCCATCATGGACTCCTTGTGCGACGCATGTGTGGACCATTTCCGAGGTCTCCAGGAATATCTGACATCGGCCGGCGTCTCTTTTGAGCTTGATCACCACCTGGTCAGAGGGCTTGACTATTACACCCGGACCACCTTCGAGATCCAGACCGAGAAGCTCGGAGCACAAAATGCGGTTGCCGGCGGCGGTCGCTACGATGGTCTGATAAAGCTTCTGGGGGGACCGGCACACCCGGCAATCGGTTTTGCGGTCGGTATGGAACGCGTGATCGCGTTACTCAAAGAAATCGGCCCCCTCGGGGAGACATCCCGAGACCTCTTTGTGGCCGCTCTGGGGAAATCCGCCCAGGAGATGTCCTTTAAATGGATCCAACAATTGCGGAAGGCCGGTCTGGCGGTGGAAATGGACTATGCCCCGAGGGGCCTGAAGGCCCAGCTAAAATACGCGGATCGACTGGGCGCAAAAAGAGTACTCATGATCGGAGATAATGAATTGAATACCGGCAAGGTCATTCTCAGGGACATGTCCACCGGCGGCCAAGAGGAAATTGAGCTGGATGGTCTTGTGGAAAACGTATGTGAGGTTCTGAAATCTCATGAATGAACATGCACCTGAAAAAATTGATGCACTCGGAGACTGGAGAAGAACTCATGATTGCGGCAGCCTCCGTTCCGCGGATGTGGGGGAGGAAGTCCTGCTCATGGGCTGGGTAAACGGCAGGAGGGACCTTGGCGGCTTGATTTTCATAGACCTGCGGGACCGTGAAGGGATGACGCAGATTGTCTTTGATCCGCATGAGGATCCTGAATGTCATGAAAAGGCCCAATCTCTCAGAAATGAATGGGTCGTGGCGGTGAAGGGGGAGGTCACCCGTCGGCTGGAAGGCCAGGAAAATCTGGATCTTCCAACCGGCGAGATTGAACTGAAGGCGCATGAAATCAAGCTGTTGAACCGGGCTGAGACCCCTCCTTTCCAGGTAGACGGCGCTATTGATGCCTCCGAGACTCTTCGTTTGAAATATCGCTATCTCGAGCTCAGGCGCCCACGGGTATTTGACCTCTTCAGGAAACGTCATTCCATCGCAACAACCATTCGATCCTATCTGAATGAGCGGGGGTTCGTCGAGGTGGAGACACCTTTTCTGACCAAGAGCACCCCTGAAGGAGCACGCGACTACCTCGTTCCGAGTCGGATCAACAAGGGGGCGTTTTACGCACTGCCACAATCTCCGCAGCTCTTCAAGCAGATCCTGATGGTCGCGGGGTTTGACCGTTACTACCAGATCGTTCGATGCTTTCGGGATGAAGATCTCCGGGCGGATCGGCAACCGGAGTTCACCCAGGTTGATCTTGAGATGTCTTTCAGTGATGAAGAACAGGTCATGACACTGTTCGAAGGCATGATGGCGGAACTGCTCAAAAAAATCCTCGGGACAGAATTGGCGACCCCGTTGCCGCGGTTGACGTATCAGGAGGCCATGGACCGTTACGGGACCGACCGACCCGATATCAGGTTCGGAATGACTATCAAGGATATAACTGCCTTTGCCTCGCGATCCGACTTCAATGTCTTCCTCCGTGCAGTGGATCAGGGCGGCATGGTTGGGGCCATCGTAGTCAAAGACGGGGCGGACCGCTTTTCCCGGAAAGTCTTGGACGAACTTGCGGGTACAATTGCCCAGTACGGGGGCAGAGGTCTTGCCTGGGTCAAGATCAAGACAGACGGCTGGCAGTCGCCCATCGGAAAATTTTTCGCTCCCGATCTCCAGGAATCCGTGTCCGGCTTCCTGGAGACAGAACCGGGAGACCTTATCCTGATCGTCGCCGACCGACCGCCGGTTGTCAGGGAATCTCTCGGAAAACTCCGGCTGGAAGCGGCGCGGATGATGGAGATCATTGCGGACAACACCCATGCCCTCGTCTGGATCACTCGATTTCCCCTGGTGGAATTCGATGAGAAGGAAAACAGACTGACCGCGGTTCATCATCCGTTCACGGCCCCGCTGGAAGAGGACCTGGATCTCCTGAGAACCCGCCCTGAAGAAGCAAGGGCAAGGGCCTATGATCTCGTTCTGGATGGTGCTGAAATAGGAGGGGGAAGCGTCAGGATCCATAACATTCGGGTGCAGGAAGAGATCTTTCGTATCCTGAACATCTCTCCCGCCGCCGCGCGGGCGAAATTCGGTTTTTTCCTCGAGGCCCTTCGGTATGGGGCACCCCCCCATGCGGGAATGGCGCTCGGTCTTGATCGGCTGGTTGCGATCCTCTGCGGGGTCAAATCCATCCGGGAGGTTATTGCCTTCCCCAAGACAACCAGTGCCGCCTGTCCCCTCACGGATGCCCCTTCATTGGTTGACGAAACGCAGCTGCAGGAGCTGGGCCTGTCTCTGCGGCAACGCGCTCAGGAGTAAATAGCGCCCGTCCGTTCGACGGGGAACTCCCGGGTTGTTCCGAACCGGAAGCCCAGGCTGTTGACAAACGAGAAATTATTCTTATTTTCCTTGACAATCTTCAAATGGTCGTGCATAAAAATCGACTCGTTTTGAAATCAAAAAGAAAGGACGTGATACCCATGGTTTGTACAAGCGTAAAAGAAGGGTTGGAGTGTTATTTCATGAGCAAAGAAGGGTGCGGGTTTAACGGCGGCACCTGCCACCTCGTTGTCGAGCAGTGTGAAGGCTGCCAGAAAGTCAAAGAATTCCCCACCGGCAATTACTGCCTGACCTTTCCCGACCCCGCCGCCAAATGGCGTCTGGGGAAATGCAGCATGGCAACCCACCTGAAGGAAGAAACCAACAAAGGGAACGGGAAGCTGAATCCTCTGAAAGCATCGAAGCGCAAGATTCACTGACCCTCTTTTCAACGAAGATCCCCCTGCAAACAGCAGAGTATCTTGAGCGGCACTGCGCCGGAGCCCCCTCCGCTTTTGCGAAGCACGCTTCGGCGAGGCCGACGAAAAGTGGAGTGCACTTTCCGGCCCGGGGGTTGGCGCCGTGAGAGGGGCTTTTTCCTTATCACCTTGTCAGATAGATCAGGAATTCCTGGTTTCCTTTCTGTCCGAGAACGGGGGAAGGAATGCAGCCCTCGACTTTCCATCCACGGGATTCTGAGAAGGCTGTGAGATCCTCGACAACCTGCCGGTGTTTGAACGGATCCCGCACGATGCCGCCCTTGCCGACCTGTCCTTTTCCCACCTCGAACTGGGGTTTTATCAGTGCGATGATGGTCGCGCTTTCAAGAAGTATCGCGGAGACCGGGGGGATGACCAGGCGCAGAGAAATGAAAGATACATCGATAACCGCCCCGTGAATGCCGATTGGGAAGTCCTCCGGTCGCAGTTTCCTGATGTTTGTTCTCTCCAGAACTTCCACTCGGGGGTCCTGGCGGAGTTTCCACGCCAGCTGCCCGTATCCCACATCCACCGCGATCACCTTCCTGGCCCCATGCCGGAGGAGGCAATCAGTAAAACCGCCGGTTGATGCCCCCACATCCATGAAAACCCGGTCCCTGACAGGGATGGAAAAGTGGGTCAGAGCCGCCTCAAGTTTCAGTCCGCCCCTGCTCGCAAAGGAGATATGACGGGGGGACAGGGAAATGTCCGCGGAAACATGGATCTGCTTCCCGGGCTTGTCCACAACAGCTCCATCCACCTGTACCTCCCCCGCCATAATCAGAGCGCCGGCCTCGGTCCTGCTCTTGGTGAAACCTCTCCGGACCAGGATTTGATCAAGCCTCGCCCGTTCCATCTTATTGTTCTTCGACGAGATTCCGGGCCTCCTGGAAGATTCCTTTGGCATCCAATCCGTATCTTTCCCTGAGGAAGGCAACTGCCCCATGCTCCACAAATTTGTCCGGCAACCCGATCCGTTTCAGCTTCACACCCTCTACCTGGAGATCATTCAGCAATTCGAGCA
>CAZEGG010000073.1:0-12117 GCA_964511755.1 uncultured Desulfobacteraceae bacterium
TGTCCAAGGACCTGATTGAAAGCGGTACGCGGCAGTGGGAGGACATGCAGAAACGGGTGAACAACACGGTCAAGCAGGCCCTTGAAGGGCTTGATATGTGCACAAAAGAGGATTTCACGGCCCTCGCAAAGAAGGTTGATGCGTTGGAGAAACGGGTCGCAGCCCTGGAGGAGGAAAAGAAACCCGCCAAAGAATAACAGCGTCTGCTCCTGCCGAACTCCAGTTGCTTCGAGAAGGTGCATTAAAGTGGCGGGAGGAAGGGGCGCAGGGAGGGCCAGCGCGCTCCTTTCTGGCGGCAATATATTCTGCCGGCATTCATGGGACGGCGCCAACATTCTGCCAGGACGCCTGCGCAGCATCAGAGAAGCGAGTCAATCCTCTGGGAGGTCGTCTGATGCGACTGGCTGGAGCGCAAACATGTTGAGAGCAGGATCTAATAAGCCCCTGCGTTTTTCATATTGCGCTTTCAGAAACGAGCCCCCTGCCCCTCCCTGCGCCAATCCTCCGTCGTGCTGATGATTCGCGATTTAACGCGACGAGCTTCCGCGGAAGAAAAGGGGCACGGGGGTCTTTTTGCAGGCACGAATCCTTTTCTTTGCTGGGAACACGCGCACTTCCAGCGCCGAGGCGTGCCGGCGAAATTGCACTGCCTTTACCATGTACTATGGGGAGACAAAGGAACCAATAGGCCCCCCGGACGCCTTGCTCAGCAACTGTGCCCGCCGCCAGCGTGATGTCCCTTCGTGCTCGCAAAAAGATCGCTGTGGCCCTTCCCCCCGCTGGTTTGGATCTCCATGCTGAGGAGGAGAAATGCAGAAGGAAAAGCAGAGGGCTTCGACTATGCTTTTTTGACATCGAGGGCTTTTTTGAGCTTGGCGCCCAAAGAACCCATGACTTCACTCTGGCCGGTGAAAGCGCGCCAGTTCGTCTCCTCAGCGGCATCCCCCGCCGCAAGGGTTATTTTCCGTTCCTCCGCGTTGACTGCATGAACGACAACCGGTACTGCTTCTCCTTCACGAAGGCTGGCAATACGTTGACCGTCGGAGGATCTATCCAGATTCGATTTCGGGAGAAGCCCGGTTATGCCGGGTTCCAGCGAAACGAAAATCCCGAAGGGCTCTTTCTTTTCGATGCGACCATGAACAGTCTGGCCGACGCGGTAGCGTTCTCCTACCGCGAGCCAGGGATCGCCTTCCACGTCCTTCATGCTCAATGAGATTCTTCTGGCTGCCGCATCGATATTTTTTATCATCACGCCCACAACTTCCCCCGTCTTCACCACCTCCTCGGGTCTCAGGACGCGTTTCCTGTAGGTCATCTCGCTGATGTGGACCAATCCCTCTATGCCCGGAGCAATTTCGACAAACGCCCCGAACTTTGCGCATTGCTTGACCGTGCCTTTCACTTCCAGGCCGGGCTGGAACTGTTCCTCCACCGTCTCCCATGGATCCTCGGTCACCTGCTTCACCGAGAGAGCTATCTTTGGGAGGCCTGCCTTTCCGCCGTGCTCGATTCCTATGACCTTTACCGTAACCGGATCAAAGGGGCTGAGTACTTCACCTGCCTTTTCAACCCGCGACCAACTCAGTTCAGAAAGGTGCACCATCCCTTCTACCCCGGGAACAAGCTCGACAAAGGCACCATAGGGCATCAGCTTCGTCACCCGGCCCTGCAGGACGTCGCCTTCCCGCAATTCCCCCAGGAAAGCGTCACGCGCCTTTTTCTGCTCACGTTCCATCAATATCCGGCGTGACACGACGATATTCCTGCCGTCCTCTTCCAGCTGCGTGATGAGAAATTGATACGTCTCACCCACATAGTCGTCAGGTGTCTCGATGTAGCGCAGATCCATCTGGCTGATGGGACAGAAGGCCCTCTTTTTCAAGACTTCAACCTGGAACCCCCCCTTGCAGGGTGCCTTCACCTTCCCTTCCACCGGAACCGCATTTTCATATGCGTCTGCCAGCAATTCCCGGCCCCCGATTCCGGAAAGGGCCCTCGAAAGCCTGGTCTCCTGGCCATTGTTGGAAATCACGTAAAGCTCAAGGAGGTCCCCGATCTCATAGGGAAATTGGCCGTTCTCATCCAGGAGTTCATCCTTTTCCACGATTCCGTCGCTCTTGGTACCGGTGTCGACAAAAACCGTGTCCCGGCTTACGGCAATGATTTTGCCCTGTATCTTTTCTCCCACATGGAGGTCATCCGTTTTCTGGAGATCAAAGGATTCCAGCAGATCAGCGAAATTCTCTTCTTCCTCTTCGGTTCCATTCTCTATCTTGTCTATCATGTGTGATCACTCCGAAAAATATGGATTTATGTGTCGGTCTGCCCTATAAATAGGACCTCATGCATGCTAGCTGTTTTCCATTCGGTTCGCAAGGACCATTTCATCCGAAATCGTGAAAGGAACCATGGCTCTCAGAGGCTGGAAAAGATGATACACCGTCACCTGGAGGAGCAGAATCCGATCAGCGGAAGCAGTACAAAAAAGGCCGTTTGGGGATGGGTCCTCTATGACTGCGGAAATTCGGCCTTTGCCACTACCATAATGGCAGGCTTTTTTCCGGTTTTCTTCAAGACCTACTGGAGTTACGAGACCGACATCAATACCAGCACAGCCATGCTGGGATTCGGGAACTCGCTCGCCAGCGCGTTCGTCGCTTTCACGGCCCCCATCCTGGGGGCAATCGCCGACAAGCGGGCATCCAAGAAGTCGTTCCTCGCCTTTTTCACCTACCTGGGTTCCCTGATGACCCTCCTGCTGTTCTTCGTTGGAAAAGGAGAATGGCCTTTCGCGATACTCCTTTACGCAATTGCCGCGGTTGGCTTTTCAGGATCAAACTCCTTTTATGATGCTCTGCTCCCGTCGGTTGCACCTCCCGATAGTATTGACTACATCTCGAGCCTTGGCTATGCCATGGGCTACCTTGGAGGAGGGCTGCTCTTCGCCCTGAACGTCCTCATGACCATCATGCCTTCCCGATTCGGCCTGGCAAACCCGGAAGAGGCTGTCCGCCTGTCCTTTGTGTCCGTGGCCGTCTGGTGGGGGTTCTTTTCAATCTTTACCCTGCGCTGGGTACCTGGAGAGCAGCGTAAAAAGGCTCCTCGCTCCTCCGTGGTGCTGGAAGGGCTCAGGCAGATCAGCTCCACTCTAAAGAGAGCCAAAGAGTTCAAGCCCGTCCTGCTCTTTCTCATTGCCTACTGGTTTTACATCGACGGGGTCGGTACCATCATCAGGATGGCGGTGGACTATGGCCTCTCCCTGGGCTTCCGCTCGGTGGACCTGATCGTCGCGCTCCTGATCGTTCAATTTATCGGCTTCCCGGCTTCACTGGCCTTTGGGAAGCTGGGACAGCGCTGGGATATCAGAAAGGCCATCTTCCTCGGGATATACCTGTATATGGGCATCACCATTTGGGGAGTACTCATGACCAGGAAGGATGAGTTTTACCTGTTGGCTGTCCTCATCGGGTTGGTGCAGGGCGGTATTCAGGCGCTGAGCCGATCGTACTACGCCAGGCTCATTCCGAAAGACCGCACCGCAGAGTTCTACGGCTTTTACAACATGATCGGCAAATTTGCCGCGATCCTCGGGCCCGCCCTCATGGGATCGACGGGCCTCCTGGCAAAACGCCTTCTCATGCCTCCGAACCCTACGGAGCGGCAGCGGGTGCATATCGCTCTCCTCGCTTCCCGCTGCAGCATTGCCTCGATCCTCGTCCTCTTTATTGCGGGGCTGATCCTTTTTGCTCTTGCGGGGAAAGAGAAGAGCGCTTCTGTACAAAATAGTCTACCGTAACGGATTCTTTGGAGCCGGGCGCAATCTTGAGTGTAGCAGGGTCGAGCGCCAGATTCACCTTCAGGGAGCCCGATTTTTCGATCTGATCGAGGCGTACCTTTTCCGTATAGACCGTGGAGAGGTTTTTCAGGATTGACTTCCCTCCCTTTACTTTTGTTTTTGCGGGAAGAACCCTGGCATTGGTGAGGATCAGATCCTTACTCAGCTTTCCTACCCAGTCCACCTGAATCGGCAAGACTTTTTCTCCCGGCACGTCAATCGTGACCTCTACGGAAGATGGTTTCACTTTCCTCAGCACCACCCCCGGCGGCAGAATGATATCGTCGGACGTGAGGGCAAAAGTATTGTGTCCTACCGCAGCCTTGCTCAAATCAAGCCGGACCTTCACCTGATCAGGACGTACGGACTTGATGAGCGTTCCGGATCCGCTGAGTCCTACATGGACAGTATTCACGGAGGTGTCCACGATCTCCGTTGCGGGGTTGCGGTTCACGTATTCCACGGGGATGTCAAAGGCGACCAGACTCTCCTGGCCGCGGGTAAAACTGAACCAGACGGCCGTTATCAAGACCAGGGAGGCCAGGGCCGCAATCGCAAGCTCCCGCTTCTCCTTCTTCTTATAGCCCCATTGCCCCTCCATCGATCCGGCATGCTCTTCGAGTGCTTCCGCAAGGGCGCCCCTTGTGCGCACGGTCCGAATCTCGGACCCTTTCGCCAGCGCCACTGTTCCTGTTTCCTCGGAAACAACCAGAACCATGGCGTCGGTCATCTCAGCCAGGCCCACCGCTGCCCGGTGACGGGTCCCGTACCTTGACGGGAGATCATCCCTTCGCGACAGCGGCAGCACTGCACCCACCTTCTTTACCCGGGTACCGTCAACAATCGCGGCCCCGTCGTGCACGGGGTTGTCATGCCAGAAGATGCTCTTGATCATCTCCTTGGAGACAATGCCGTCCCAGCTGATACCGCCCTGGATCAGTTCGTCCAGATCATCCATTCCAGGGAACACCATGATAGCGCCGATTTTCCTGGCGGCAAGTTCAAAAGCGGTCTCAACAATGGTCTCGACCTGGGTTTTGCCGGTTCTATGAGGGACGCCCCACAAAATGTTTTTGAGATTCTTTGCCTGGAGCACAGACCTGATCTCATTACGGAAAACGACGATGATGATCAGGGCCGCGGCAGCGGTAATACCCTGGATTGCCCAACTGGTCAGAACCAGCCCCAGGGCCACGGCGACTCTCTGGGAAAACCAGAGCAGGGCTATTCCAATCAGGACGCGAAATACGTGAGTCCCACGAAACAGGACATAGAGGCGAAAAAGGATGTAACTGTTCAGTACAATATCAACAATATCCTGCCACCGAACACTTGACAAAAATAAAAGCAGGTTTTCCATATCGACTATTCCGTTACACTGAAGCGAAGCGTCCTGAGGACCCGGCCGGCGCCGTCGGTAATATCAACCCGCCATGGTCCTGCATCCGACTTCCGGATACGCATGCTGCTGAATGTGGACCACCGGGGTGGCTTCAATGTGAGCTTTACCTTTGCCCTGAGTTTGTCTTTTCGATACCACTCCTGGTAAATGTCCATTTCTCTGGGCACAGGGTCAAAGGAGGTGAAGCAATATATCTTGTCCAGGCTTGACGAAAATACGACGGCACCATTGACCGGAGTCGCCCCGTCCATTTTTTCACAGATATCCGCCTCAACGAGAGTCAGCCCCTTTTCTTTCTGGGCAGGCGGAACTACCGTTTCCTGGGCCGCTATGACTCCTGACATCCAGCCAATCAGGCAAAAGACTAGCAGCAACAGCAGCAGGCATTTGCGTTTCATCAGACGGTCTCCCGGAATTCTTCAACCTTGTTCGTATCCGGCAATCGTTGATTTCCGAATAGATGTTAACATAGCATGGATATCAGATTCACCCAAAGATTTTTCCCTGATCACCGGCAAAGCATCATTTAGCTCCTTGACAGAAGGCTTGTCATATTGTTCAGTAGGAACCTGCTGAAATGAAAATGAAATGAGGGGTGCGTTCCTATGATTACCATCGGCATTGATGTCGGTTCCAACACCACGAAAGCTGCTTTCCTGAAAGACGGAACAATCGCAGGTACCCTGCTCATTCCCACGGGCTATAACGCAAGACAGGCGGCTGAAAAGGTCTTCCACGATTTGCTGAGCAAACATCAGGTATCCCGGGATATCGTTGATCGAGTCATTGCAACGGGGTACGGCAGAAACAGTATCGATTTCGCGGATAAGACAGTCACGGAAATCACGTGCCACGCAACCGGCGCCCACTACCAGGAAAGACGGGTCAGGACGGTGATCGATATCGGCGGCCAGGACAGCAAAGCCATCGCCTTGGATGA
This sequence comes from uncultured Desulfobacteraceae bacterium, assembly GCA_964511755.1. Classification (GTDB taxonomy): domain Bacteria; phylum Desulfobacterota; class DSM-4660; order Desulfatiglandales; family Desulfatiglandaceae; genus B46-G9. Next base: position 6,181 of record CAZEGG010000073.1, read on the forward strand.
ATCCGGCCGCGTCATCGATTTCGCCATGAACGATAAGTGCGCCGCCGGAACAGGCAGGTTTCTGGAAGTCATGGCGCGTGCCCTCGAGGTGGACCTGGATGTCTTCGGAGAAATGTCCCTCAAAGCTGACGCCCCCGCAGCCATCAGCAGCCTCTGCACTGTTTTTGCGGAATCCGAGGTGATCTCTCTCATTTCAAAAGGAGAGAAACGGGAAAACATCATAGCCGGTATCCACGACGCGATCGGTGCCAGGGTGACAGCCATGGCAAACCGCATCCCGCTGGTGGATCCGGTCTGCATGACGGGCGGTGTGGCCAGGAATGTCGGGGTAGTAAAGGCCCTTCAGAAAAATTCCGGACGGAATATCAAGGTGCTGAAGTTCGCGCAGGTGAACGGGGCGATAGGTGCGGCCCTGATCGCCGCTGATGCGTTATGACAGGACTCCGAAAAGCAGACGGGGCCGGTCACGCCGGGGGCTCAGGCCCGGACGCGGCCCCATTATCCGCATCGTACCCGGAACTCAGTCCGATCACATATACCAAACCGGGCCCGTGAACCCCGGAAACGAGCGTCAGCTCGATATCCGCCGTGCAGCTGTGGCCGGTGACAAGAGTGACGGCGCTCGGCAGGCCCTGCGGCTCCTTTGCCCAGGACCTGAACAGCAGGGGCAATGCGTGAAGTTCCTTCAGGCGGTGATCAGACTGCACAACGGCCAGGTGAACAGGCGGCAGCAGTGACGTGGAGCGTCCCAGTGCTGCGTCGGCCCTGAGTACCAGGGTACCCGATTCCATGACCAGTGCTTCTGCGGTGGTGATCCCCAGCCGGGCCTTTGCTGAGAGTGCCTTCCATTCCTCCTCCCGGGAGGGAACCCGAACCTCCACCCCCATGTCGCCCAGGATTCCATCGATCCCAAGCCTCTCCAGGAGTGGGTCTTCCCACCGCACGGCCAGCGTAACCGCATGTTCCAGCACCACGTGTTTCAGGATCCGGTGCATGTCCCCGGGATGTTCCGCCGTATAAAATCGGTCCGAAAGCGCTTCTATTTCCTTTTTCACTTCTTCCCAGGGGGCGTCATCCGGTACCCATTCCGGCAGGGATGCGGTCCCGCCACCCTGTGCGTGATCCCGTTTCTCATCGATTCCCCTGAGAGAATGCTCTATCCGTGATAAAATCTCATCGCGATGCGTGGAAACCACTCTGTTCTTCCTCCTGCCGTCTACCAAGTTCATACCCGTCTTTATCTGCCGGATGTCTTGAGTTTTTTCCAACTCCTGGAAAAAGGCCGCTTGAACCGTGGAATCCTCCGTTTTGCTCCCCATCGGGCGATCACTTTGGGCAGCCATTTCCAGTCACCCGAATGGGCCAGGAGCGCCTGAGAGGCCCTGGCCAGGGTTCCGGCGAATCGAAACAGGACAGGCCGAACGGAAATCCACGCATAGATTTTCATCGGCACGAACCTGGAAAGGACCGTCCGTCCCCTCCACACCGGATCCTCCACAAGGCGCCTTCGGAAATCGAGAATCATTTTCGGATGGTCGATCATGACCGGGCATACCTCGGCGCAGGCACCGCACAGGGTGGACGCGTAGGCGAGATCCCTCGCACTTCCGGGAGGCAGGAGTTCCGAGTTGAGCAGAATCCCGATAGGTCCCGAATACACCCACCCATAGCTGTGCCCTCCAATGCGCTTGTACACGGGACAAACATTGAGGCATGCACCGCAGCGGAGGCAGAAAAGCGATTCCCGGAACACCTCGTCTCCCAGAATTCGGGATCGGCCGTTGTCCAGCAGGACGAGATGAAAGGCTTCCGGTCCGTCCCGCTCGCCCGGCTTCCTCGGGCCGGTAATCAGGCTGAGATAGGTGGGCATTTTCTGACCCGCGGCGCTCCGGGAAAGGAGTGTCAACAAGACACCGAAATCATCCCAGGATTCCACCACCTTTTCAATGCCGATAAGGGCCACATGCACCCGGGGAAGCGACGTGGCCATACGAATGTTGCCTTCGTTTTCAAACAGGACCAACGTTCCCGTCTCCGCCACTGCCATATTCCCACCCGTTATCCCCATGTCCGCCCCCAGGAATTTCTCCCGGAGTGTCCGTCGGGCCACCATTGTCAGCTCCTCGGGATTCACGGTATAGGGTACTCCGAGCTTTTCAGAGAAGAGCCGGGCCACCTCCTCCTTGTTCTTATGAATGGCGGGAGCGATAATATGCGAAGGTATCTCGTCCGCCAGTTGGACAATGAACTCCCCGAGGTCGGTCTCCCATACCTCGATGCCCTTTCTGGAGAAGGCCCTGTTCAGGCCGATCTCCTCGGTCATCATGGATTTTCCTTTCACCACGCTTTTCACTCCGTACCTGCCGGCCAGGTCCAGAATGATGGAGCGGGCCTCGGAAGCATCCTCCGCCCAGTGCACGACGCCTCCCGCGTCGGTCACTTTTTTCTCCAGGAGCCTTAACAGACGCGGCAGGTTGGCAAAGCTCCTTTCCTTCACCTGCCGACCGCGGATTCGCAAGCCGTCGGGGTCGTTCAGCTGGGAGAAGCCTGCCTCCCGCAAGCCGACAAACCGATCGCCCGCACTGGAGAGCGTTTGATGCAGGACCTCATTCCGGGCAGCCTCGGAGGCCTTTTTCTTGATCTCTTTCGCTCTCAGTTCCATGGTTCGCCCGCCTGATGTGCAAGAACCTCCGCAATGTGCAGGGCCTTTACGTGTTCACCCATTTTTTCGAGGTACAGTCCCACATTGAGCAGGCAGCTCGGCTCTGCGCTGATCATGACCTCGGCCCCGCTTTTCACCACGGCAGCAGCCTTATCACCTGTTATCTTTTCCGAAACATCCGGAAATTCCAGACTGAAGACACCGCCGAATCCGCAGCACGTCTCCTGGTGTTCCATTTCCACCATCTCCAATCCATGCACCCTGGAAAGCAGCATTCTCGGCTGTTCCCTGACTCCGAGGACACGGGAGATCTGGCAGGAATCGTGATAAACCGCCTTTCCGGGCCACTCGGCGCCGAGGTCAACAATGCCGAGCACATCCACGAGAAATTCCGTAAGTTCAAAGGTTCTCCGGCCCAATGCTTCTGCCTCCTTCAGCAGCAGCGCCTCGTCCCGGAACAATTCCGGGTAGTGGTGCCGCACCATACCCACGCAAGACCCCGAAGGGGCAACGATTGCCTCCGAGTCTTTGAAAACACGGAGAAAATGGCGGGCCATCTTTCTCGCTTCCTGGTGATACCCGGTTTTGAACTGCATCTGTCCGCAACAGGTCTGTCTGTCCGGATACTGCACCTCCACCCCTGCCCGTGTGAGAATCCGGGTGGTGGCCTCTCCCACCCGGGGAAGAAAGTGCTCCACGAGGCAGGGGATAAAAAGACTGACTTTGCGCGGCGATCTTTTGCCTTGCATGAAATTCCTTTCTTGAAATGAACTCTCAAAGATGTAAAATAATTCTGCTCATCACCGACAAAAAGACTTTCAGCCCCTTCGGACTGAAGCCGCTTGCAGGATCAGGAGGCAGTCTTGCCGTGCAGTTCTGTGATCATCATTGCCGCTTCGCTTCATGGCCGGAAAAGGACTCTCTGGACGGATCGGGGAGTTGTATGACGTTTCAGGCCGTTTACTGCGGGAAAAAGAAAAAGCTGGTTCACAAAAACATGCCATGCCCGGAAAAGGAAACCGTGAGCCTTTCCGGAAAGGCTAAGGCTTCACGCTATCCAGATATCGGGTGATGGCACCATCGTATTCGTGCGTCATCCGGAAAACCTTTTTGGCCAGGCGAAAACGGGTCTCCAGGGTCGTCTCCCCGCCATTTTGTTCCATCTCCTCGAGCACCACCCCGTAGTCTACCGGATCCATAATCACCGTCACATCCCTGTAGTTCTTCGCAGAAGAACGAAGCATGGCAGGGCCGCCGATGTCGATATTCTCAATCGCTTCCTCGAGGGTGACCCCTTCCTTCGCCACTGTCTTTTCGAATTGATAGAGGTTCACCACCACCAGGTCAATGGGCTTGATCCCGTACTCTTCCATCATTTCCCTGTGTGCAGGGTTGTCTCGGAGACCCAGGAGCCCACCATGGACCTTCGGATGAAGGGTCTTCACACGGCCGTCCATCATTTCCGGGAACCCCGTGTAATCTGAAATTTCCGTCACGGGAACACCGCCGTCGCGGATAGCCTTGGCGGTCCCTCCGGTTGAGAGTATTTTCACTCCAAATCCGTGAATAGCCTTTGCCAATGGAACAATCCCATTCTTGTCCGTCACACTGATGAGTGCCAGTTCGATCTTGCCCATAATCCGTTCTCCCTCCCGCTTGGGTTGTCACGTTCACCCTTTATGGCTCTCCGGCTCGCATGTCTCAAATCCACCATCTAATTTTCGCATCATGAGCTTCACCGAGAGACTTGGCAAAATCCCTGGTCATCAGCAAGGCGCCGAGGAGCGACGACTGAGACGTATAACCAATACGTCGCAGGGAGGAGCGAGCGAAGGCAACGCGGCTTGAGCTCTGCGAAATCCCGTCTTGGCGGGAAGATGATGCCTTGATGGTGGATCAGGGCATGCGAACGATGCTTGATCTATAGTCCAAAAAAGGATATTAATCAAGTTTCTGTTCGGAAAATCCGCGTCCACAATCAAGAAAAGGAGAACCGCCCTGATGCCGTCCCGAAAGATCGAATTTAGAGAAAACCGCCTCGTCGTCCCTGACAACCCCGTGATCCCCTTCATTGAGGGAGACGGAATCGGTCCCGACATCTGGAGGGCGGCCTCGCGGGTTATCGACCATGCCGTCAGTCTTTGCTGGGGTGACAGCCGGCGCATTCACTGGAAAGAAGTCCTTGCCGGAGAAAAGGCCCACAGGGAAACCGGAGATTGGCTGCCGGAGGAGACACTCGAGGCTTTTCGCGCATTCCGCGTTGGAATAAAAGGTCCGTTGACCACTCCTGTCGGGGGCGGCATCAGAAGCCTGAACGTCGCTTTAAGACAGCAACTGGACCTCTACGCCTGTGTGAGGCCGGTGCGATATTTCGCGGGTGTTCCCAGTCCGGTGAAAGCGCCCCAGAAGGTGAACATGGTGGTTTTTCGGGAAAACACCGAGGACGTGTACGCAGGTTTGGAGCTTGAATCCGGCGGGGAAGATGCCAACCGCCTCATTGCCTATCTGGCCGAGAAACAGGGGTGGCATATTCGTCCAGATTCCGGCATCGGGATCAAGCCCATCAGTCGATACGCGAGCCTGCGTCTGCTGAGGTCCGCGATCGACTACGCGCTGGACCACGGCCGAAAAAGCATTACCATGGTGCACAAAGGGAACATCCAGAAATTCACGGAAGGCGCCTTCAGAAACTGGGGATACGCATTGGCCGAAAATGAGTACTCAGAGTCAGTGGTTTCCTGGGAAGCGTGCCGCGGAGAGCCCCCGGCGAACAAGCTCCTGATAAAGGACGCCATTGCCGACATATTCTTCCAGCAGGCACTCACAAGACCCGAAGAATTCGACGTCATCGCCACAACAAACCTGAACGGAGACTATATTTCGGATGCCCTCGCTGCCCAGGTGGGCGGAGTAGGCATGGCGCCCGGAGCCAACATCAACTATCAGGAAGGCTGTGCTGTTTTTGAGGCCACACACGGAACGGCGCCCAAATACGCCGGACAGGACAAGGTGAACCCAAGTTCCCTTATCCTGAGCGGGGCCATGATGCTGGAGCATATGGGATGGTCGGAAGCCTCCAGGATGATAGAGCTGGGACTCGAAAAAGCAGTGGCCTCTGGAAAAGTCACCTATGACCTCGCCCGCCTCCTGCCGGAAGCAGAAGAAATTTCCTGTTCCGGTTTCGCAGACCGGATATGCGACTTTATGGCGTGAGGTATTTGTGACCCGGATACTGATCATCTATCATTCACAAGCGGGGCATACCGAAGCCATGG
>CAZEGG010000074.1:0-11968 GCA_964511755.1 uncultured Desulfobacteraceae bacterium
CGCCCCCGCTGGAATGGGTCCTGCTGCGGGATTCGGTCAAGGCCTTCAGGACGATTCTGTCCGCCAGGAATGAAAGACTGGCAGGGTTCAGCTTTCTCCGATACATCAATGATCTCCTCCATAGCGATATGGATGATATTGAAAAGCCCGATCCTGGTTTTTTCGCGGAACTGGAAAATCTTTTGAAAGGGATCATGGGAAAGACAGGAATCTATTCCGAGGATGTTCCCGCCTTCCTGATGCACCACGGCAGAGAGGCTGCTCGACTCCGATCCGAAGATCTCTCGACCATGGCGAGGGAGGCCCAGCGATTTCTGGACAGATACCCCTGTGGGCTGGAGAATAACGTTGTCCGGAAACGCAGCGTCAATAAATCCCGGATCATGACCTATTTTCATGCCACGGATGCGGAATGGGGAGACTGGAAATGGCACACGAAACACATCATCAGGGATGCGGATACGCTCAATGATCTCATCAGGTTGAAGGACGAGGAATATCGCGCCGTCAAACTGGCCCGGGAGAACCGGATCCCCTTCGGAATTACCCCGTATTATCTCTCTCTCATGGATTATGGCCCGGGCCGGACCCGGGACTATGCGTTGAGAGCGCAGGTCATTCCGAGCCTGCACTATGTAGAGAAAATGATCGAGCTCAGGCAATCCAACGAATGCTCCATGGACTTCATGCTCGAAAGGGATACCTCGCCTATCGAAGGCATCACCCGACGCTACCCCATGATCGTCATTCTCAAACCGGTCCTGACCTGTCCCCAAATCTGCGTCTACTGTCAGCGAAACTGGGAGATAGAAGATGTCTATTCACGGGACGCGGCTGTGTCTAAGGACAGGCTGATAAACGCCATAGAATGGATCGCCGATACGCCTGAGATCAATGAAGTCCTGGTTACGGGAGGAGATCCCCTCATCCTCTCAAACAGGAGGATCGAGGACCTCCTTTCCAGACTCTCCCGCATCAAGCATATCGAGAGGATAAGAATCGGTACGCGCACCCCGGTTACCCTGCCCCAGAGGATGACGGAATCGTTGGTGCGGACCATCAACCGTTATCATGTGCCCGGGAAGCGGGAAATCATCGTGGTGACACACTTCGAACATCCCTATGAAATCACGCCCCAGAGCGTGGACGCGGTCCAAAAGTTCCGCCGCTACGGCATCGATGTGTACAATCAGCTCGTATACACCTTCTACAATTCCAAGAAATTCGAAGCGGCGGCCCTCCGCCTGAAATTGCGGCTGACCGGGGTGACCCCTTACTATACCTTCAACACCAAGGGAAAGGAGGAAACAGACGAGTACCGCGTTCCCATCGCAAGGCTGCTGCAGGAGCAACATGAAGAGGCCCGCCTCCTTCCAGGCACGGTCAGGACGGACGAGATCGTTTTCAATGTGCCGCTCCTGGGCAAGAACTATCTGCGGGCCAGGCAACACCGCGATGTCATATCCATACTGCCTGACGGCAGGCGCGTCTATGAGTTTCATCCGTGGGAGAAGAAGCTTTCACTCATGGACACCTATATCTACACGGATGTCTCCATCCATACCTACCTGGAAAGACTGCGGAAGGCAGGGGAAGACGTCTCACAGTACGGGACCATCTGGTACTACTATTGATCCTCCTTCAGGTCACCCATTTTTCGGCACCAATTTTTCCCCGGTAAAAATGAAACCGCCGGGTGGTTGGCCGATATGAGAGAAATTACTTTGAAAAACCGCCGTGCCAAAGGGATGGACGTCTTTCAGCCCGTCGGTATGGATAAAAACTCTGTGGGAGTTTCTCACACATGTTTTTATGGTGTTGAGCAATTGATGGGCCGAACTGCCGTCAAAATTCCCCACCAATCTGAGATGTGCGCTCTCGCTGTTCTGATGCATAAGAATCCTGAAATTGCAAGCCATGATTTGTACCCTCCCGGTGTCTCTCAAGTCTCATAACGGCTCTGGTCTGTTCCCGGGACCGTTTTTCCCTCTCATCTCAGCCGATCCGATTCCCCTCCATAAACGGCAATTCGTGTCAACACCTGACAGGGACACGCTGCCCTATGGCCGGGTCTCCGGTTTCATCATCCCCCGCCTGCGGCGGGACAAGCCTGCGTCAACCTGCGGGATCACCTGCTTCCGCAAGTGTTCAGGGCGCAGCACGGCATCTCGTGAGATGGACTGCCCTCCATTGTTCAGCACTTTCTTTATCTTCGCTTTCAGTTCATCGAAATTTGAACTCTTCAAAACCCTATCGACGACGAGCGCCTCGGGAAATTCAGTTGAGATACGATAGGTGTCGCAGAGAATAATGGGCATGCGATAACCGGACTGCCTCATGCCTCGCAGGAGCGGCCATACGCCGGGTTCATCCATCCCGGTGTCCATCAAAACGAGGTCCGGGTCCTCGCGCACAACCGCTTGTACGAGATCCTCCGGTCTCGTCACCGTTACCACGTCATAGCCTTCCTCTGTGAACTCTTCCTTGTACAGGAAACAAAGGCTCTCTTTCCTATCTGCGACGAGTATTTTTTCCATGATTCTCTTCTTACTTGGGTTTCAGGCTTTCTTGGGCGGGCGGCCGAAGCAAGGACTGATAATCCGCACTGTCAGGCAGAAGAATAAACCATACTGACTATTCTCTATGCGATAACGGCTTTGTCAGTTCCTGGGAAAGCTTCTGCCTCAGGTTGTTCAGGTGTATGTCTTTGATGAGAAAGCCGTCCGCACGATGCAGGTGCAGGTTGCGCAAAAAATTGTCGTAAGCACTCACGATGAGAACAGGCACGGAAGGATCGTACTTCTTTATCCTGTCCAGCAGGTCCCATCTTTCAACTCCTTGTAAATACAGCTCGAGGAGAACAACATCGGGTCGCGATTCTTCGAGAAAGCTCATGAGGTAGTCTGCGTCTTCGAGACACCTGATATGATGCCTCTCACCCGCCAGTTCCTCCGCAAGCAATTGTCCCATGTAGGGTTGATCGTCAATAACCAGAATATCAGCCATGATATTGGGTTTGGAATCCGCTTTGAGCCCGCTCCGTGAGGTCTCGGTACTCCGCATTCTCGGTTTTGCCCACAATATGAATCTCACATTCCGGGAAGAACCTGTTGAGCAATTCCAGCAGGGGCTGCAAATGCGTGGCCGGTCCCCTTTGATCTGTTCGGATCACTATTTTTTCCAAGGCCCCGCCGCCTCCTTTCGGATTGTATCTGACAGCATTTGAAACCGGTAATGTTCCGTTGCTACAATTTCCGACTTTCGTTATTCCCGAAGTATTCGTCCTGACACTGTTGGCACAGTCCTGAGACCTCAAATTCGAGCTCCGCGCACTCATAGATAAACGCGCCGGCTTGCATTCCGCAGGCCACGCACGCATGCGATGACTTTGCCGATCTGTAGTGGTAGACATAGTCGGTATCTTCAAAGGTCTCCATCAATTGTGCCAATCTCGACATCTGTTTCCTCCTGTCTTTGTCACATTGTCAGTGATCAAAAGGGAAATCACTCGGCAGGTGTCTATTCGGACCTTCGACTGGTTTGGCGGTCCCGATCGTGTAGCGACGTGCTCAAAACGAGGCCGATGTGCGATAGCCTCCCACTCGACCTTCTTCGCTTTTCTCAGCAAGATACATGATGATAGCAAAGGTGACCTCATCAAGGACCTCTTCTTCCCACCCGAGAGCGGAGAGCCTCTGATTAACCGTGGGCACAGCGGGTTCCCCGGCTCCACCGACGCCATTGAGCACGTCCCTTACCAGCCAAGGAACTTCATCAGGAGACACTCCTTTTTGAGAGAGTCTTGCCACAAGAACGTCGATGATTTGCTCCACTTCTTTCACCTCCTGGTATCCTGAAAAGAGTTTACGTCATACTACAGTGACTCCAAAGCGCCTGTCTATCGGGAGAATGCTGATTTTCACTAGGATATTTCTGAAAATTGTCCGTTTCTCAGATCTAGGACCGACGGGAAAAATGTGGGTGTCATACTATGGTATGAGACGCCTCATCAAGCGACGACATGGATGGAAGAAGAAAGACAACCAGGGGAATTGTTTAGAATTTGATAAAGTCTTTTTCAGCCGTGATTCCGGCTAGGTATGCAAGAATTTCAGACTGAGTGGTCAGCCCAGGGTCGAAACGATTCTTCATCGTGAGTCCCCGGGAGAATAACGCCGCCCCGATGATAATGGAATCCTCTTTTGCCTGTCATGTGAGTACCGGGGTCCCGGGCGCGCCGAGCTCCTCGATTTACTGCATATTGAGAGGCTCTTTGAGGGCGCTCGGATGAAACTGAAGCGGCCTGTTTCTCTGGCCGGAAAACCTCACCACGATTTCTCGCGAGGAACTCATACTTTTCTCTTACGGCAGCAAATTCTTCCTTCTTTGAAAGATTCTCCAGATAACGGGTGGGCAGATACCATCTCCCGTCATAGCGTCCGATTCTTCTGATTATGTCGCCATTGGCGGCCACCATCAGGTCGAATGCCTTTTTGCTCATTTCCAAAACGTATGCTGCTCTGGTCATCCTCGTAAGCGCATCTTTTTCGGCATTGTATTCCGGATTGTCAGAGAGTCCGGGCGATAGAATGCGCTTTTCATATTCCAGGCCTTCAGGTTGCGTCATCGCCCTGACTCGAATGGTCTTGAGGATTGAGATCAGACTTCCCAGTCTCTCTTGAAGATGCATTCTCGGAATTGATCGCATGGGAAGATCCGGATTCTTCCTTATCAATTCATTGCATTCATTCCTGATGTTTCGGACCCTCCAGGAGGCGATTCTTTTGAGTTTTGGTCCTTCATATCCTGCTATGCTCCTTCCCAGGTATCGATTGGGGCTTTTCCCTCCATAGGTTTGCAGGAATTCCAATTGATCCTTCACCGCGACATACAGAGTAAGGCCCTCTCTTTTGCCATAGACTTCTTCTCTCAGCATTTCAATCTTGGCCTTTCTATCCGAGCGCAAGGCTTTTTCCACTTCTTTTTTCAGTTGCAGGGTATAATTGAACAGTCTTCTCCCCACAGTCTTCAATTCACCCTGCTCATAACGTTGATACCGCCCGGACAGAAGCTTCGCGGGACTCACTTTCAAATGCTCTTCGAGGTATCTCAGGACAGGCCTTATGTATTCATAAGAAACTCTTTCCTCATGGGGAAGCAAGTCAAGCTCTTTGATCGCCTCTTTAATCTCGGACCTGTCAAACCCCTCATCGAGGAATTTCTGCTCCATGATCCGCTCGAGCCTGACTTCCACAGTCTTCACTTCTCCGCTGAATATTCGGTAGTCGACCTTTTTCACTTTCCTGTCGGAGTAAAATTCCCGATAAAGATCTGCTTTGGTTGCACTCTCATTCAGGTACAACCATAAATTCACCATTCTCCGAAAATATGTTCCATCCACCCTGTCCGGTTCATGCAGCAGCGGTTCTTCCCCGAATATGATTCTGTAATCCCTCCCCGAAAGGGACCTGACCCGTCCTTTGGCCAGGTTGTATATCAAGGAGTAAGGCAGGTGCTTTTCGACTGCGAGGTCTGTAATCCCCCCATGAAAGACCTCCTTGAAGAACCGGTCCAGCATTTCTTCATCCAATTCGATCCTGGATTGAGCGGCGTTCCGGTCGCCCTGATACATCATATTTCCCTCACGTGTATAAAAATCAGCTGCATGACAGCGCAATCATATTAACGCCTGGATTTATTTACCTTTATCTAAACCCAAACTAAGCACGGTCTGAATTATGTCAACCTAACCTGAAAACGAAGCGTTCAGTTTCATCCGGTTTTTTGGTATGTGCAGGCTGGTACAAGGTTCAAGGGTACGGGCAGGCCTTTTTTTCTTCGATTCCGAGTCTCCCGGCCTTTTCTCGTCAAAGCGGATTTCGCGCAAGGAATCGGTGGTTGCCCCCGTCACCTTCCGCCGTATGGCTTCCGGTGGATCGAGCAGCAATATCGCATGTCCTGATTTAGTTGCGCTTTTGCTCATTTTTTTCATGGGCTCATTGAGCCCCATGATGCGGGCGTCCAGTTCCGAGATTACCGGCCTGGGCAGCCTGAACGTGTTGCCGTAGATCGAGTTAAATTGACGGGCGATCTCCCGGGTGAGTTCCACATGCTGTTTCTGATCTTCGCCGCAGGGATTCGTCGCCTCTATCCCGCCGGCAAAGGGGCAACGGCAGCCGCCTGCGGTCCGTCTCCCAGGATTTCGCGAGCCGCCCCCCGAACGGCCTGTTCGATCTTTTCACTGTTGAACGGCACGGACGAGCCGTCGCGTTTCCTTATTCGTTTCGGCAAGACTGCTCTGTCCATACCATCAACCGATATAGGTCACGTTGAAAGCAGCAGCCTCGAGCTCTTTGACGGCGGATCCGGCATCCTCGGTCCGCACCCGCAGCATTACCAGCCACTCATCCTCGTCCTCTTCCGGCGGAAGCGTCATTATGCTCAGCAGCACCGTCTTTGTCTTGTCGAGCACATCCATGATCCGCTTTATGATGCCGAATTCCGCGGGGGCCTTGATGTCAATCCTTTTTCCCCCACGCCGTACTCCCAGAACTCTGATCATCATCCGCACGATGTCGGACTCGGTCACCACGCCTACCAGTCTTCCGTCCTCCACTACGGGAAAGGCGCCGACCTTCTTTTCCTGGCCTATTCGCAGGGCCTCTTCCACCGGCATGTCGGGCGAGATTGTGAAGGGCTCTTTCACCATGATTTCCTTGACGGTCATTTTTGACAGGAGATAGGTGAGTTCCCATATGCTCAGGGAAGTAGCCGGTGACGGCGCTGCCTCAAGCAGCATATGCATGGTAATCAGACCCATAAGCTTGTCTCTTCTCATCACCGGAAGCCTTCGGATCCGGTGGGCCTCCATGATCCGCTTGGCGTCATTCAGCGGGGTGTTCTCGGTGACGGTGACCACGTTGGTGCTCATGATATCTCGGACTTTCATAGTATCCTCCTCGTTTGATGGTTTCTCGGCGGGATGCGGTACAGCCAATTCGCGTGGGAGACCATCCTCAACACTGCCGGGGTGTGATCACCCGCGGCAGGATCATCCCGCCCAACAATTGCAATGGACTGTTCAGCTCCTCCTGCGTGTATCCTCGAATGAAAAGCCCGCACTTCCGGATGAACCCTATTTAAACGTTCGAAACAAGAACCATGCCAACATTGTCTTTGAAATGATTCTTCCGGTTTATAACAAGTTGGCCTGTGATTGAGATCGTGGACCGTTCCTGAATGGTCTCGATCTGTCCTATGGAGGGGGACTGTGTCCTGTGAAATCGGAATCTGTCTTTCCTGGCTGGATTCCGGAATACTTGTATCCATAAGGTCGATGACATAATCTTTGGAGTATTTCACCGCCCGCTTGTCCCGCTCGCGGGACTTCGCTCAAGACGCGAAAACCGGAAAGTCAACGGCCTTTTCTTTTGCTGCTGAGACGTCGGCGAAAGAAAACAAGGCGGAAAAGGAAAAAAATCTTTTCTTTGCGTACTCTGCGCCTTGCGGTGAAGACAACTATTCAATTCAGACATGACGTCGAATTTGGGAATCCATGCACTTAACTACGTTCAGGTTATTCAATGCTGCCGTGTTTTGGATTGACAATTTGCCGGTTTTCGGGGATTAACAAACTAGTGCCCAGGCACAGACAGATTTTGAGAGGTGCCTCTTTCTTTTTTCGATGTTGCTGGAAGGAAAAGGACGGAGATGGAACCCGTCGACGCCAAGGCCTTGTTGCAGATGGTCTTTTCGAGCTTAACCGATGCTGTCTTCGTAGTAGATCCAATCACGTACACTATCACTGCCTGCAATTCCGCAGTGGAAAACATCTTCGGGTATGGCCAGGAAGAGGTAATCGGCAGAAACTCTGATTTCCTGCATGTGGATAGAGAAATGTACGAGGAATTCCAGGCGAAGCTTTATGCCCCGCTCAATGAGTGTGGTGTATTCCATGGTGAATATCGAATGCGAAGAAAGGACGGCAGCGTCTTCTGCACAGAGAACACGGTTGCGGAGATCGCGGATGATTCGGGCGGGAGAACCGGGTTGGTGAACATTGTGCGCGACATTACCCCGCGCGCACGGGTTGACGGACCGCATGAGATCCGGTCGGAGCCGGGACTTCGCAGGAACCGGACGATGGAGGCCCTCGAGACATTCGCCCGGGGTATTGTCCATGACTTCAATAATGTCTTCATGCCCATTGAAATGAATGCGGAACTGGCACTTCGCAGTGCCGGAGAACCGGGCAAGGCGTCAGAATATCTCCGGGACGTGCTCGAAGCCGCTCAGGGTGGCAGGGAACTGTTGAAACAGATCCGCGCCTTCGGCGGCCGGATTGAATTGAAACGGGAGCCAGTCGAGATCGCACGAGTGATAAATGAGTCCCTTGATCTCCTCAAGACGGCATGGCCTGCGGCTATCGAAATTCGAACCGAGATCGGAGTCGATTTTTCCACGAAGGTCCTGGCTGACCCGACGCACCTCCATCAAGTGCTGTTGCACCTTTGCACCAACGCAGTCAATGCCATGGAAAAAAGCGGAGGAGTGCTCGGGATAAGCCTGATGAGCGTGGAGGTCGATGAAAAGGCAGCAGCGCCGCATGCGGACCTGGAGCCGGGCTCCTACCTCAGACTGACCGTGAGTGATACCGGGAAGGGCATGAGTCCGGAGTCAATGGAACGGGTCTTCGAGCCTTTTTTCAGCCCTGAAGAGCAGCGCAAAGGAGCGGGAATGGGGCTTGCCGCTGTGTATGGAATCGTAAAAGGTCACGGCGGGGCAATCACCGTCCAGAACGAAGCGGGAAAGGGGGCCGCGTTTCACGTGTTTTTGCCGCAGCTGAAAAACGACTCCGTAACATAGTGCACATATTCCTCAGTGCATGGATCCATAAATACGATGTCATGTCCGAATTGAATAGTTGTGCTTACCGCAAGGCGCTGAGATCGCAAAGAAAAGAGCCTTTAATGGATGCAAGGAAGGTCGCAGTCGCATTTTATTATGTGGGTTGTAAGCGGGCGCAATTGGGACAGCGCATAGATTTGAGAGTAGGTAAAATGCGAATTTTTTCTTTTGCCGGCGTCTCAGCGGCAAAAGAAAAGGCGGTTGACTTTGCGGTCTTTGCGCCTTGACCGAAGTGAGCGGTGAAATACTACCAAGCTTATGTCATCGAACTTATAAATTACGTAACTCAGTCATGGCAGACATTCTCATTATCGATGATGACAAACTCATCTGCAGCACGCTTTCCAACGTGATGAGATCCAGCGGCCACACTCCTTCCTGTGCCTTTACCCTCAGAGAAGGGCTTGAGATTGCATCTTCTCATCCATTTGATGTGGTGATTCTCGACGTACGCATGCCCGACGGAAGCGGACTGGACGTGCTGCAGCGTATTCGGGAAACACCGTCCTGTCCCGAGGTGATAATCATAACGGGTTTCAGTGACAAGGATGGCGCTGAACTCGCGATCACCCATGGCGCCTGGGACTACATCGAGAAAAGCTCATCAATAGATGAGATAACACTGCCCCTCGAACGGGCCCTCCAATACCGGAAAGAGCGGCAGTCCAAAGCAAGGCCGACCGCCCTGAAGCTGGAGGGGATCGTTGGGAGCAGCCCCGCGATGAGGGCGTGCGTGGAGTTGCTGGCCCAGGCAGCGGCAAGCGACGCAAATGTGCTCATTACCGGCGAAACCGGGACAGGCAAGGAGTTATTTTCCTGGGCCATTCACAATAACAGCGTCCGAGCAAACAGAAACTTTGTAGTGGTGGACTGTGCGGCCCTCCCTGAGACCATCGTGGAGAGCGTTCTCTTCGGCCACGAGAGAGGGGCCTTTACGGGAGCCGACAAGTCAAAGATCGGGCTCATCACCCAGGCCGACGGCGGTACGCTTTTCCTTGACGAGGTGAGCGAGCTTCCGCCCCCGATTCAGGGATCATTTCTCCGGGCGATTCAGGAGAGGCGCTTCCGCCCGGTTGGCAGCGTAAAAGAGATTACCAGCAACTTCAGACTCATCGCGGCCTCGAACAGAAATCTGGACGAGATGGTTCGAACGGGCCAGTTTCGCAAGGATCTTCTGTTTCGCCTTCGCGCCTTCACCATCGGTCTGCCTCCGTTGCGGCAGCATTCCGAGGACATCAAGGAACTGGTCTCCTACTGTCTGACCAAGTCCTCCACACGCTCCGGGAAGGGGATGAAGGGTTTCTCGCCGGAATTCCTGGATACGCTCCTCGATTACGACTGGCCCGGTAACGTTCGGGAGCTGGTCAACGCACTGGAACGTGCCATTGCCGCGGCCGGCGACAGCCCCACTTTGTTCCCGGCGTACCTTCCGGCGGAGATACGGATCAAGGTGAAGCGGAAGCAGGTGGGGGACGAGGATAATGAGACCGAGATCCCCCGGGTCGGCGCTCCCGCTTCAGGAGAACGCCTTCCAACCCTCCAGGATCGCCGGGAGGCTGCCGTGGCAGCGGTGGAGCGGCAATACCTGGAGGAACTCATGGCCTATACCGAAGGCAATATCAGGAAAGCATGTGCGGTATCAGGCCTGTCACGCTCCCGTCTGTATGGGCTTCTCAAGAGGCACGCCGTGTCCTATCGGGGTTGATTGCACATTCGCAGACCTGATCTCCAGGCCCGAATCAGAGAGTAAAGGCTGTGCCGCCCTGGAGACCAAGGTAATGAAGTGAACTAGAGTTCGGAGTGACTAAAGTGATCCAGAGTTGATGGAAAGCTTCGCTTCTCTATTTAATAGAATGAAAAAACTTCCTCAACTCTCGGCATTTTAGGCATTCTAGTTCACTCCAGTCACTCTGGACATACGGAAACAGACAAGCTCCTTTCAGGGGCAGCCAAAGACGGACCCTCCGGACTCGGATGTTTATTCCCCTCATAAGAATAATCCGACGCTGCAAGACACATTCCTGCCAAATGGGACAGTTTCTTCTTTGACTGGACAGATGACCAAGTGAGCGCTTCGAGATCGTATGTCCAGATATCAAGATAACCGATTTAAATAAAAATGAAATCCATTTGCACGTCCCTGTTGGCATGTTTCTTGTCTTATTCAAGTCGAGATTGTGGTCGACGGCAGACCGAAAGGACCGGCATCGGGTGAAGGTATTATTTTTTTCAAGCACCCTGGAAGATCCGGGGAGGGGTCTTGAGACGAGTCTGAAGGATCTTGTTCCAGCAGGCAGAGTAGAGGTCTGTCGATCGATCGAGGAACTTACTCGAAGGCTGCAGCGTTTGTACGACCAGAACACGATCGTTATTCTCCAGGCTCAAGACAAACAACAGCTTGCACGCATGGTTTCACTTCGCGACGTGTTCCAGGGCTTTCGGATCATCCTCCTTGTACCCGATCGGGAAGAGGAAACCATAGTGCTTGCACACCGGCTACGGCCCCGTTTTCTGAGCACCAGTGAAAGTGATTTTTCAGATGTCATGAGCGTGTTGCAAAAAATGCTCAGCAAGGGAGAGTAAATGAAACAAGCCATCGGGGATGATTGAAGATCCCGCGTCAAGGGAGTCAGAGACGAAAGGCTGCGCCGTACAGGAAACCAAGATGATGAAGTGATCTTGAGTTTGGAGTGACTAAAGTGAGCTAGAGTTAATGGAAGGCTTCGCCCTTCTATTCTTATCTATTCCTGATAGAATGGGAAAGATTCCTCAACTCTGGTCACTCAGGAAGAGAACAAACGAGTTCCTTTCGGGTCCTCCTGACCCGGATTTTAGTGATGGAAAATATGTGAGAATGGAGGTGATCAGCATGATTGGATGGGAAGAATCATTGGATGTATCGGTCAAAAGGGCGAAGGATGAAAAGAAGCTCATCCTCATGGATTTTTTTAATCCAAATTGAATTGGATGCCAGCAGCTGGACGCTGTTACATGGCCGGATGAGACCGTCTCCAGGGTAGTAACCGATTGGTTTGTTCCTCTGAGAATTAGCAAGGAAAAG
>CAZEGG010000075.1:0-11963 GCA_964511755.1 uncultured Desulfobacteraceae bacterium
TGGAAACCAGGGTCAAGTATGAAGGATATATTCTTCGACAGGAAAGACAGGTAGAAAGACTGAAGCACATGGAAGCGGTTCGCATCCCGGACTCCGTGGATTATGGCGAGGTCCATGGACTTTCCAATGAAGTACGGGAGAAGTTGTCAAAGGTCCGGCCTGTTTGTCTGGGGCAGGCGTCTCGGATCTCTGGCGTCACCCCTGCCGCGTTAATGGCCATCCAGGTGCATTTGAAAAAGGTGGGAAGGGCTGTATCGGCGGAAATGCAATAGTCCGGCGTGGTTCATCCGGTTTTCGTTACTTGCAGGCTGGCATAAGATTCAAGGGTACGGGATAGGGCCTTTTTTCTTCGATTCCGAGTCTCCCGGGCTGGTCACTCAGAAAAAAGGCCCTATCCCGCACGTAGTTCAATCAATTCTTGAACTTCAGAGTACGAAATAACCGGATGAACCTCCAGCGTTCACCGGTATTGGAAAAGGGCAGGAAGCCCGGCCGGGCAACTTATCGGGCCGAGCCGATGAAGATCACCGGGGGGCGTGGCAGGTATTTGTCCTGTTACAACGAGAAGTTATAACTTTTTTCTTGACACCTATGAACAATTTGTCTATAGACCTGCTTCAACGGCGTTGCGAGGACTTGAGCGAGATCCATGCCGGATGAGGGGATCGAAACAGCGCCATTGAAAATGGAAGAGAAAGGGAGGGTTCCGTTAAAGGCCAAAATGGCACTCGCAGATCTCTTATCGGGGGAAAAAAAGGCCATAACGAGGAAATGGGTGGATGCCCTGGTGGACTCCTACCCTTCCGATACCCAGAGATTTCTCAGGAAAAAGAAGAGCCAATTTTCAAATCCCGTGGGGCAGACGTATAAGGAAGAAGTTGAAAGGCTCTTTGACGGGTTCATCAACGATCAGCCCGAGCAGATGGCGTCCGCGCTGGACGGAATACTGCGGATACGAGCCGTTCAGGATTTTGACGCTGAGACGGCGGTGGGTTTTCTTTTCGAGTTCCGAAAGGTGATCCGGGAAGCGCTCCAAAGCGCAGAGTCCGAGAGTGAGCTGTCGAGCCCGTTTCAGGAGGTCGAGGAAAAGATTGAACGGCTTCTCTTGAAGGCATTCGGTATTTATTCCAGACACCGGGAAAAGATATATGAACTCCGAGTGAGCGAGACAAAGAGGCAGGTTGCAAGGTTACTTGAGAAGGCAAATCTGATATGCGAGATTCCGGAAGTGGCACCGGATCTCGGGGATAAGAAAACAGAGTAGAGCTACTAAGAGCGAGGTAGGCATTTATGAACTTCATAGTGAGCATCCTCTTTTCCTTCATAGCGGTCATCGTCCTAGTGTTGATACCATGGATCGGGGTAGGCGCGTTTAATCTGCGGGTGCTTTTCGGCATCATTGTTCCCTACGCTGCCATGGCAACCTTCCTGGTGGGCATTGTGGTGAAGGTGATCGGGTGGGCCCGTTCCCCGTCGCCGTTCAGGATTCCCACAACCGGAGGGCAGCAATGGTCGTTGCCATGGATCAAGCGCAGCCGCATAGATAACCCCAAGGGCACGGGTGGGGTTGTCGTACGAATGATTTTTGAAGTCCTTACGTTCCGATCTCTTTTCAGGAACAACAGGCTGGAATACCGAAAGGTCGGTGCCCTGCCGAAAGTCACCTACGAATGGGAAAAGTGGCTATGGCTGGCCGCCTTGGTATTTCATTATTCTTTTCTTGTTATATTCTTAAGGCACTTCCGTCTGTTCGTCCAACAGGTTCCCGGTTTTGTCGACCTGCTTACGAAGCTTGACGGCTTCATGCAGGTAGGCGTTCTCCCGTTCTCCGGGTTTGAACTGCCGGGGGTCTACCTCACGGACGGATTGCTTCTGCTCGCTGTGACCTATCTTATTCTCCGGAGAATCTACATATCCAATACCCGGTATATCTCCCTGCCCGCGGACTATTTTCCCCTGTTTTTGATCCTGGCGCTCGCGCTGTCCGGAGTACTGATGCGGTACTTCCTGCGGGTCAATGTCGTCGCAGTGAAGGAACTGGCTGTGGGGCTGTTCAATTTCACTCCCCACATTCCCGCGGGAATAGGCGTGATTTTCTTTATCCATTTGTTCCTCATCAGTGTGCTCATTGCCTACTTTCCATTCAGCAAACTGATGCATTTCCCGGGGATTTTCCTCAGCCCCACCCGAAACCTGTCCAACAACAGCAGGGCGGTCAGGCACATCAACCCCTGGAATTATCCGGTTAAATATCATACCTATGAAGAGTATGAAGATGAATTCAGAGACAAAATGATTGAAGCAGGACTCCCGGTTGACAAACAGTCAGAAACTCCGGCGGAGACAGGAGAGAAGGAGTAGACATGGCAGACACCACCCCGAAACCAGAAGAGCTGTCGAAGATAGAGCACACACCCCCATTGATGAAAGGCTGGATGGATACCCCGGTCGATATCAGGCAGGGCATCGCCTGCTACGGTGCCAAGGAAAAGAATCTGGCCGCCGTGGGAATGCCCAATGCAAGAGATTGGAACCCGCTCGAAGACGATTGGAAGCTGCCTGAAGACTGGAAAGACACGGTCCTGGAGGGCTTCAAAGACCGCCTCGGGAAATTCCGCTCCCTGAAGCTTTTCATGGATATCTGCGTCAGGTGCGGCGCGTGCGCGGACAAGTGTCATTTCTTCATTGGTTCAGGGGATCCCAGAAACATGCCCGTGATGCGCGCGGAGCTGATCCGCTCCGTGTACCGGCGGCACTTCACCACTGGCGGAAAACTCCTTGGAAAAATCGCGGGCGCCAGAGACCTGACCGAGGATGTGCTGAAGGAATGGTGGTATTACCTCTACCAGTGTACCGAGTGCCGACGCTGTTCGCTCTTTTGCCCATACGGCATCGATACGGCCGAGGTAACAATTCTGGGAAGGGAAATGACGAACCTTCTCGGACTTAATACAGACTGGATATCGGCGCCTGTCGCCAACTGCAACCGGACCGGAAACCACCTGGGGATTCAGCCTCATGCATTCAAGGACATGATTGAGTTCTTTGTGGATGAAATTGAGGAACTCAACGGTATCAAAGTGGAGCCGACCTTCAATCGGAAAGGTGCCGAGATCCTTTTTATCACCCCGTCAGGGGATGTGTTCGCCGATCCCGGCACCTACACGTGCATGGGATACCTGATGCTCTTCCATTACCTCCAGAGTATGGGCCTGGATATCACTTGGAGCACCTACGCATCCGAGGGGGGGAATTTCGGGTACTTTACTTCCCATGAAATGGCCAAACGACTTAATGCGAAGATGTACGCTGAGGCCAGGCGTCTGGGGGTCAAATGGATACTCGGAGGAGAATGCGGTCACATGTGGCGTGTTTTGAATCAATACATGGATACCTGGAACGGTCCTGCAGATTTTCTGGAAGAACCGGTCTCCCCCATCACGGGAACCAAGTTTGAGAATGCCAAGTCCACCAGGATGGTACACATTGCTGAATTCACCTCAGATCTGATCAGGAACAATAAACTGAAACTGGACCCCAGCCGCAATGATCATCTCAAACTAACCTTCCACGATTCCTGCAATACGGCTCGAGGAATGGGGATTTTTGAAGAGCCGCGATACGTGATAAAGAGTGTGTGCAACAATTTCTATGAAATGCCTCCCGAAACCATCAGAGAGCAGACCTTCTGCTGCGGCAGCGGAGCTGGTCTCAATGCGGGTGAAGATATGGAACTGCGCATGCGAGGCGGTCTCCCCAGGGCAAATGCGGTAAAGCACGTCCATGAGAAGTACGGGGTCAACATGATGGCCTGTATTTGCGCTATTGACAGGGCCGCCTTGCCGACGCTCATGGAATACTGGGTACCTGAAGTGGGAATTACCGGTGTCCACGAGCTTGTTGGCAATGCCTTGATTATGGAGGGAGAAACGGAAAGGACAACCGATCTGCGTGGAGAACCTCTCGCAGGAATGGAGGATGATGCGGATGTATGATGGAGGAAAAATCATTGTCGGGCTTGTTATCGGCCTGTGTCTCCTGTTTTCCCCGTACTTTTTCAATGCGGGAAGAGCCGCAAAGGCGCCTCAACCGGAGCTGACACCCCAGGCGAAGAAAGCGAAGGTCTGCGTGGCACCCACCGAATGGATCAAGGCCAATCATATGCATTTGCTGGACACCTGGCGGAATTCGGCAGTACGCGATGGTGAAAGGTACTATCATTCGGCGAATGGAAAGATCTATTACGAAAGCCTCCAGACAACCTGCCTCGACTGCCATTCGAACAAGGCCCAGTTCTGCGATCAGTGTCATAACTACATGGATGTGCAACCCTACTGCTGGACATGCCATTTTGCACCCACACCCAAGGAGAAAAGTCAATGGAAGTCGATAGAAGAGCGTTTCTTAAAATAGCCGGGCTTTCCGGATTGCTGGCGCTGGGGGGCACAGCGGCGTTTAAGCTGTTTGCGCCGGGAGAGGTGGATGCTGCCATGGAAGCGGTTCCTCTCACGGAAGCCAAGCAGTGGGCCATGGTGGTGGATATGCAGAAGTGCTGGGCCAAGCAGAAAGAAGGTGAGTGTAAGGATTGTATTCTTGCCTGCGATTACGTTCACAACGTGCCCCGATATGGGGATCCCAAGGATGCCATCAAGTGGATTTTCGAGGAACCCTATGAAGATACCTTTCCTGAACAGCAACGGGAGTTCGCAGATGAGAATCTGAAGAAACTGCCCTTTCTTCTCCTGTGCAATCACTGCACCAACCCACCCTGTTGCAGGGTATGCCCCACCAAGGCCACTTGGAAGAGAGAGAAGGACGGAATCGTAATGCAGGATCTCCACCGATGCATCGGTTGCAGATTTTGCATGGCAGCCTGCCCGTACGGGTCCAGAAGCCTGAACTGGGTGGATCCTCTGGTGGAAATGAAGGACCGCGATCCCCGGTTTCCGTATAACCCTGATTACCCCGTGAGGTCTAAAGGCGTGGTTGAGAAATGCACGTTCTGTGATCAGCGGGTGGATAGGGGAATGACTCCGGCCTGTGTGGTGGCCTGTGCTGCGAAGAAGGTGAATGCCCTGACTTTCGGCGACCTGATGGACAAAGATGGGAATGTGAGGAAGCTCATTCGGGAAAATTATACAATCGTGCGCAAGCCTCAGTTAGGTACCGGACCCAACGTATTCTATATCATGCGAGGTGGTTATGCTTGAATATGCACTGAAAGGAAGTCGCAGGTACTGGGGATGGCTCATTTTCCTGCTGGTTGTTATGGGAATCGGATTTTCGGCCTATCTTACCCAGTTTAAGGTAGGCCTGGGCATCACGGGCATGAGCAGGGACGTCTCGTGGGGACTATACGTTGCCCAGTTCACCTACCTGGTCGGGATAGCGGCATCTGGGGTTATGGTGGTCCTGCCGTTCTATCTGCATGATTATAAGGCCTTCGGGCGCATTACTGTCCTGGGTGAATTCCTGGCTATCGCTGCCGTACTCTTGTGCATCACGTTCGTTTTTGTGGATCTTGCCTATCCAGAGCGCATCCTCAACGTGATGCTCTTTCCCAGGCCCAATTCGATCCTTTTCTGGGATATGATCGTCCTGAACGGCTACCTGCTGCTGAATATCCTCGTGGGCTGGAATGCGCTGGCGGCGGAACGTAAAGGGGTGCATTATCAAAAATGGGTGAAGGTCCTGGCCTATATCTCCATCCCGTGGGCCTTCAGCATCCACACGGTTACGGCATTTCTCTACTCCGGCATGCCTGCAAGGGATTACTGGTTGAGCGCCATTATGGCGGCCCGCTTTCTCGTGGGCGCCTTCTGTTCAGGACCGGCAGTCCTCATCCTTCTCTGCCTGATCATCCGGAAAGTCAGCCGCTTCGATCCGGGCAAGGAACAGATGCGGACCCTCGGAGGCATCGTGGCCTACGCCTTTATCCTCAATATCTTTTTCCTGCTCCTGGAGGTCTTCACCGCGTTCTACAGCAATATCCCGGCAGAGAAAGCAACCTGGATCTATCTCTATGAAGGTATGGGAGGCCACGGCCAGTTCGTCCCCTGGATGTGGCTCTCCGTGGTTGCGGGGGTAGTGGGACTCCTCCTGCTGATCATCCCCGGTACGAGAAGGAGACTGGACACCCTGGCCGTGGGATGCGTGGCTGTGATCGTGTGTACCTGGATCGAGAAGGGGTTCACCCTGATACCTGCAGGCCTTACCCCCAACCCGTTCGATCAGGTCTTTCCGTACTACCCCACGGTTCGCGAGGTGGTGATTACCATCGGGGTATACGCCCTGGGATTTTTCATCCTCACGGTTCTCTACAAGATCGCAATTTCGGTCAAAGAAGAGGTGGGCGCCTAACACGGGAATATCGATTGAACGTAGAGGTCTGTCGAATATTTCGAAGAGGTGTTGTGCATAAGTCAGGGATTCGCCTCCGGAAAGAGAAACACGACAAAAACCTTGACAGCTCGATCTCCTTTTGTTAGAACCGCGCTGTCGAATCAATGACAATGTGAAAAAAGGATCATATCGATAGAGTATTCATTATGTGCCGGTGCTCCCTGCATCGGTGAGGGAAATCAATCATATCAAGGAGGAATTCATAGATGGGTTATGAAGTCGTAGTGGATAAGGATAAGTGCGAAGGGTGCGAAGAGTGCGTCGAGGTTTGTCCCGTTGATGTCTACGAAATAGTGGATGGAAAATCCGAGCCGGTGAACGCCGAGGAGTGCCTCGGGTGTGAGAGTTGTGTTGAAGTGTGTGACCAGGAAGCCATCACTGTGACCGAAGTTTGATAAGCGATCAAAACTCTGCAAAGAGCACTGCCTTGCCTGGAGCGAGGCAGTGCTCTTTTGTTTGGTGCACTTCAGCAAAAAAATGCCTCCCCTTTTTGTGGGAGGCATTTCGACAATTACCGAGAGTCACGATGATCAGGACTTCTTTTCGTGACACTTGTTGCAGGTTGTAGGTCCCGTCTTCTTTCCAGCCTTCTTCAAGTCCCTGTGGCAATTCCTACAGTTCTTATGAAAAGCGAGCTCCAACTTCACTATCTTCCCTTGGCTTTTCAGTGGGCTGTGACAGGCCTTGCAAGGTTGGACCGGGTCGCCTTCCTTCCAGACATTCTTGCCGTTTTCATACTTGTGATGACACTCGGTGCATGCAATCTTATAGTCCGTCTGGTGCTTCTTGTGGTCGAAAGGCACGGGGCCCTTTGTGACACGCTTGTACCCCGTATTCTGGATTAGGATCTTCTCCGGAACCTCAGCCGCAACGAGGACACCCACTGCGAGAAACAACAGACCGCTCAATCCGACCACCAATAACGTCAGAAATTTCTTCCTCATCCGCGCTTTCACCTCCTTTCGATTACTTTTTGAGAGCTTGGCATTAGGCTGGAAATATACAAAAAACGACCGAGGAATGTCAACCCAAATCCGCCGCCAAATCTCGCCTGCGTCACCTCACTTCTTCGAAAGAAGCCAGCTCCCGGAGAATCCTGAGGGATTCCAAAGCCTCGGCCTCGTCTATTTTGTGGATAGCAAACCCGGCATGAACCATCACATAGTCTCCAAGCGAAGGATTTTCGATCAGGAGCAGGCTTGCCTGTCTCCTTGTTCCTTCCACGTCGATGGTGGCCATGTCATTGTCTATTTCAACTATCTTCGCAGGAATTGCCAGACACATGATTCAGCTGATCCTTTCTGCCGTCATTTCGGGTGTGACTCCAAGGTGTTCCAAATCTTCAAGAACCATCTCAATGAGAGAATCCACTCTTTCCTGGATGAGCGGGGTCAATTCAATACTCACTGATTGTATATCGGCAGGTTCAACTCCCAGGATAACCGTCTCGGGCACGCCATCGAGAGCCTGACACAGGGTCAGCGCCTCCAGGAAATCAACATCATGGAGGGAAGTTTTTGAAAGAATACGTTTCGGTACCTCATCTCCTGCGAGACGGTAGAGGGACCCGGGACGGCCTCCGTTTCTTATGACGTCCACCACAATGAGATGGTCTACATTGGAGATGGTCCCCAGGAGATGGATACCCAGCGTACCGCCGTCTTTCACAGACACGTGAGGAGGAAAAGAATACCGTTCCTGGAGGGTTTCAACGACCCGTATGCCCACCCCTTCATCGGAAAAAAGGATATTCCCGATGCCGAGAACCATAATGCGTGGTTGCTCACTCTGCTGCATAAATGCCACTATACTCCAGCTCCTCCCGGGCCTTCAAGTGTTTTGTGAGGCTTATTGATCCTTTCATCACGCTCATCTCCCGATGAGCCATCAGCCGGAAGTGCGAGCAGGCCTCTTCTCATGAAGTCCTCTCCTGTTGCGGGATGGTCGACGTCATACGGTACCACACAGAAGCTCGCCCTGATGGTTTGGGAAGTGCATTGAAACGCAGAAATGTGAGATGAAAGAAGGCCGTTCACCCGGGTGGACACGGCAACGGCCTCTGCCTCTGCCGTATGGGGCATCAGCACGGCGAAAAGCCGGTAGTCATACCGACACAGGATATCTACTTCTCGGAACGATTCCCTGAGAAAGAAACCGACGCTGTTGAAAAGACGATCCGTTTCCTCCCGGTCACATTCCGCAAGACTCCCAGAGTTGTTTATTTGGAAAACGACAAGGGAGAGCGGAATCTTGTGCCGGTTGGCCACGGCAATCTCCTTATCCAGCATGATCCTGAAGAAGTTCCTGGAGATGACATCGGTACGTGTATCCGTGGCCGAATCCTCAATGTAACATTCTGTAAGCCTTTCCAGTCTGTCACAGACAATCGTCATGAGGTTCGTGAAGACTCTTCGCGCCGTCGGAGGATAGAGCCACTGGAGCCTTCTCAGCATGCGATCATTAATGACGAGGAGTTCTGCCGGTGAGGCAGCCACGACGGTCGCGGATCTCTTACACGAGCGGATCATACCCATTTCCCCCAATACATCTCCTGCATGGAGCCTGTTGATGATCCTCGCATTCCTGGTGTATTCGACTTTTTCTTCCCTGAACGGTAGTTCAACCACATCTAAATCCCCGGAAATCACCGCGTACATGGAATCGCTGAATTCCCCCTTCCGGAAAATGATCTCGCCCGCTTTAAACTGCTTGAGTCCCCCTGCCATGAGGATGTAGTGTACTTGTGACCTCGAAAGCCCATTGAAAAGCCGGATCCCCTCTTGCGGGTCCTTCCCGAGTTTTATGCGCAGGAGATCCCAGACGGTGACGAGTTCCATGTGGAGCATCAGAGAGGGGAGCAAAATGAGGTCGCCCACGAGGGCAGAAACCATGGTGACAACCATCATCAGGCCGAAAATGGCCGTTGGTTTGAAGCTCGAAAAGAGGAGCACGGAAAATCCGAGACTGATGGTGAGAGAGGTGAAAATGATGGGACTCCCAACCCGTTGGATGGTCCTTCTGAGTGCTTCGCCTTTTTTCAAGTCAATTCTGAAGAGCTTATTGTAGTTCACCAGGTAGTGGATGGTATCGTCCACAGCCAATCCGATGGCAATGCTGGCCACCAGGCTGGTGACCATGGAGAGGGGAATGTTGAGCCATCCCATCAGGCCGAAGTTGACGATAATGGGGAACAGGTTTGGGAGCATGGCAACAAAACCCACCTTGAAGGAGAGAAAGAGAACCATCATGATAATGAAAATGAGGATGAGGGTTAAAAAAAGGCTCTTGATCTGCCCCTTGGTCAGAAAACGGCTGGTATGGGAGATCACTAAGCCGATGCCGGTCACCTGGGAAGTGAAATTCTTCGGAAGGTGGTTATGGAGATACGAATCAATCATTTTCTCCGTTTCCAGAAAATCAGATGAGCTGGAGATATGGGTGCGCAGGAGAATATTGAGTTTGGAGAGATTCTGTCCCATGAATCTCCGGAACATGTCCTCTCCCAGCATACTCTTGAAATCGTTCATGAGCATGCGCACTTCGAAATCCTCATCTGGAAGAGCATAGGCGGATTCTTTGTATTGGTTGGACGCGTAATTGACCAGTTTCAGGTAATCAAGGAACGATATGGTCTTGTCGACGCCCGGAAGAGTCGACAGAAATGTCTGGATGTCTTCAATCTGTTTGAGATGATCGGCGCGTTCAAAGAAATCCTCTTTGCGGCTGTCGATTTCCACGTTCAGGGGAAAGCTGCCAGCCAGATTCCGGGAGATGTCGAAAAAGTGTCGATGAACAGCCGTGCTTTTCTTGAAGTAGTCTACGGGGTTTGTTTCAACATGGATCTGAAAAATGCCCGCCAGACCGAAAGATGCGATGCATGCCAGCAGCGGGAGGGTGATCTTCTGGGAATGAATATTGATGTCGATGATCCTGTCGAGGAGGCCGGTAAACAGGGGTCTGCTTTCTTCTGAGAAACCGGAACGGCTGTCCCGGGTCAAAGGAATTAACGCAAGCACGGCGGGAAGGAACGCGAGGATGATGATGAGCATACTCAGTATCCCGAAACAGGAGAACAGGGCGAATTGTCGGATCGCTTCAATATGGCTCACCAGAAGAGATCCGAGTCCGATAATCGTCGTGAGGACAGCGAGAAAGGTCGGGAGCCCGAGTTCTGAGAAGCACTGGAAAGAGGCCTCGGAAGGAGACGGATATTCTTTTGTCGCACGCAGGTATGCGGGAAAGGTATACATGCAGTAGGCAGTCCCCACCGCAAGGAGAAATACCGGTACGATCATGGTCAGCATGGAAAGGGGAACTCCCGTCAAGGACATGAGCCCGAAGGTCCACACAAGCCCCATGAGCACAGATCCGAGAGGCACCAGTATTTTCCCGATGCTTCGAAGGAATAGAAAAAGGACGAGCGCGATAATGGCAAGGGTGATCGGCGGAAGCCGGAAAAAATCGTTCTTGGTGTACCTCGCGAGGGCTTCCGCCACAACCGGCATGCCTATCTGGTAGAGGGAAATGCCATTATGCTGCTCGTCAATGATTTTTTGGAGGGAGGCAATGATGTCTCCCTTTTCCTTGATGTCCTCCAGGACAAGGGAAAAAACGGTTGTCGTGTCATCTTTGGACAGCAGGTTTTTCTGGAAGAGCGTAACAGGCGCTATTACTTCTTCAAAATGCTTCAGGGAAACGGAGCCGGTCACATCCATTGCCTTCTTGATGCCGGGGAGGCTGATGACTCGTCTTATGCCCTTGATTTTCGAAAACTTGTCCGACAACTCAGTAAGTTGCCGGAATGTCCCCGCCTGGAACACATCATGGGCCTTCGCCACCACAAGAATGAACTCCTCGGAGCCGAAAGTTTTTTTGAATTCCTTGTAAAGGGCAGTCTGGGGGAGATCTTCAATGACGAGGTCGTATATTCCTGTCTGGAACCGCAGCTTGGGAAGCTGAAAGGCGAAGACCAGGGTAATCAGCAAAGAGAGGAAGATGATTCGGCGAGGATGGTCAACAACATACCGGAGCCAGCGAGTTGGGCTCAGTATCCTGGGGAGATGAGGCATAGACGGCCTCTTTACGCAGGTGATAAAGAAGGAACCCTTTCTACTCCGGAGAGCAGGAGTAAAAAGGGTTCCCGGGTTGGCCCTACAGTACGTTTACTTTGTAAATCTCGTTTGAATTGGGATCGATCACATGAACCGCACAAGCAATGCACGGATCGAAGGAATGCACCGTTCTCAGGATTTCAAGGGGCCGCTTGGGATCGGCCACCGGTGTTCCGATCAGAGCTTCTTCCACAGGACCTAATTTGCCGCTCTTGTCCCTCGGGCCGAGGTTCCATGTGGAAGGCACGATTTGCTGGTAATTCTTGATCTTCTTGTCTTCGATCTCGATCCAGTGACCCAGAGATCCCCTGGGCACGTCATTGAGGCCGCAGCCCATCCCGCTGTCGGGCATGGTCCATTTCTGATAAGTCTTGGTATCGCCCTTTTTCAGACCGCCGACGAGTTCCATGACCCATCCTTCCATGGCATCCCCGATGACCACCGTTTCAA